>JAYVRT010000639.1:0-4813 GCA_043776025.1 Archangiaceae bacterium
TCACGGCCGATGAGCACCTGGCACGAAGTCGGGCCCGTCGTCGCGCTGCCCCCGGGGAGTCGGAAGTGCGTCACCGTCGCCGGCCGCGAGGTCGCCGTCTTCAACGTCGATGGCGCTTACTACGCGATCGACAACGAGTGCTCCCACCTCCAGACGCCGCTGATCGACGGCTTCGTCAGCGGCTGCATCCTCACCTGCGCCGCGCACGGCTGGGAGTACGACCTGCGGACCGGCGCCGAGCATGCGGGAGAGAAGGGCATCGCCACCTGGGCGACCCGCGTCGAGGGTGGGGTGCTGCAGGTCGAGCTGAAGTGACGGGTTACAGCTTCCCCTTCAGCAACGACTTGCAGACTTCCTTCCCGTAGTACCAGAGCGTCTTGACGATCGTCGTCCCGTCGAGCGCGCTGAACACCGAGTCGCCCAGCGCGAGCGGCAGCGCCGCCGGCACGAAGCCTCGGCCGTACTCGAGCATCCAGCCGCCCTCGAGGATCCGGAACCCCTTCACGATGCCCTTCTTCAAGAACATCACGTCGCCCGGCTTGCAGACCTTGCGCTCGGCGAAGTTCTCTTCGGTGTACGTCCACGTCTCGCCGGCGACCTGGAAGTCGTAGATGTCCATCCGGTAGCGGCCCGAGAACCCTTCGGTGCCGATCGGGGTGCCGAAGAGGATCACGTACTCGGTGATCGAGGCGTGGAGGATCTTCATGATCCCCGTCGCTCCGGCGGTGATGTTGTAGATCCACTCGATGTCTTTGTTGATGTAACCCGGGTAGGTCTTCTCGAGCTCGTCCGCGATCGCCTTCACCATGTCCGGGTGCGACAGCCCGATGCCCTTCTTGGCGATCGCGTGGAGGGTGTCGACGTCGAAGAGGTACCGGCTCTTCTTCGCCTCAGCCTGCGGCGCCACCAGCGGCGCGGCGACGGACGACGGGGCAGCGTTGCTGGGTGTCTGGAGTTCCATCGCGCGCTCCTCTCAGTACAGACCGGGGACGATCCGCCAGCGGACCTTCTTCGAGTAGGCCTCCCAGTCGGCGCCGTACTTCGAGGCGCACATCTCGTTGTCGCGCCGCTCGCGATGCACGAGGAGGATGGTGAAGTAGATGATGTAGAAATACGGGAGGATGTTGTCGAAGCCGGTCACCAGGCACCAGGCCAGGCCCATCGTCAGGTCGCCGAAGTAGTTGATGTGCCGGGCGATGCCCCACCAGCCCGAGGTCAAGAGCAGGGATCCCTTGGCGGTCTTGATGAACTCCGCCGGCTTGCCCCACACCGGCGTCGAAGGATCGCGGCGGAACTTGTGCTTCTGAATGTTCGTCCCGCGGAAGATCGAGTAGCCGATCACGTTGAGCACCACGATCATCGCCAGCGCCCACCCGGGCAGCGAGTTCATGTGGTTCATCAGGTAGTACGCCTGGATCGTGTAGGTGAAGGGGACCCACAGCAGATCGCCCCAGCAGAGCATCCAGCCGAAGTTCTCGTGCTTGATGTCCCAGGTGGTGAGGATCGCCTCTTCGTGGAAGTAGTAATCGGCGATGTAGAAGAAGTGGAAGCAGCAGACGATGATCATCGGGGCCGTCAGCGTCCCGTGCAGCGCGTACTGCTTCGCCGCGCAGGAGAGGTTGATCGCCACCCAGAGGATCAGCCCCGGCCGCGCCTCACAGAACAGCTTCCAGTCGAAGTTGCCCTCGCGCGGGTTGAGCGAGTTGCCCATGAAGTAGTCGTAGAAGATGTTGCCGGAGACCATCTCGCCCGCAGGGTGCGGCCGCTTCTTGCCGACCCAGTAGAGGTAGCCGGAGAGGACGAACGAGAAGATGTTCACCACCATCATCAGCGAGCCGAAGTTGTCGGCGAGGATCGTCGGCTTCCAGAAGCCCGCGAAGCAGCCGCCGACCATCACCGCCCAGCTGAACCACCAGGTGAACCAGCCGTTCATCCGGTACTTGAGCTTGCTCCCGTCGGCGAGCGGCGTGCCCTCGACCCAGGGCCCCGGCGCCCAGATCTGCAGCGCGGCCTGGACGGCGAACCAGCCGAGGTAGATCGCGGTCGCCAGCAGCGTCACCGGCGGCACCTTGGCCCACAGGTCGAGCCAGGCGGCCGTGGTGGTGGGGAGGATGAACGCGCCACCGTTGAACTCGAGGCACATCCACATCCAACAGACCAGGGGCGGCAACAGAATCGGCAGCACCAGCGAGCCGACGAAGCTGAAGCCTCCGACGAAGGCGAGCTGCTTCGGGGCGGTGGAGACGGCGGCAGCGGAAGCGCCGGCGGGACCGAGCGCGACTTCGTTGGCGGGAGTGCTCATCGGGGCTCGGCGTGTAGCGGAAGACTTGGCGGAGGGTCAACCAAGTCTTAACGGAGTGATTTGGCTCACCGAGGCGACTGTGTTAGCGCCCACGTTCCAAATGAGCGGCGCACCGCAGCACCTGTCGTCGAATGGCCCGCCTGACTTCCTCAACGCGAAGACGCGCCGCCAGAAGGTGCGCTCGGTCGGCCTCGATCCCAACTACTGGTACGCCGTCGAGCAGTCCGGTCGGCTCGCCAACGGCCAGGTGATCGAGACCAAGTTCTGGGGCCGATCGATCGCCGTCTACCGCGGCAGCGACGGTGCCGTTCGCGCGCTGGAAAACCGGTGCGCCCACCGCCACATCAAGCTCTCCGAAGGCCAGGTCGAGGACTGCCGGCTGACCTGCCCGTACCACGGCTGGAGCTACGACGAGACCGGGCAGGCGAAGATCCCTCACGAGACGTTCGGGCACGACGCGCGATTCAAGATTCCCACCGTGCCGGTGCAGGAGAAGTACGGGCTGATCTTCATTTTTCCCGGCGACGTCGCGCTCAGCACCACCCGGCAGATCCCGCACATCCCCGAGCTGCACGGGGAGAACCCGTGGCCCCACGTCGTCGTTCAGCTCGACTGCAACTCACACCACTCGATGGTGATCGAGAACGTCGGCGATCTGACCCACGGCTACCTCCACCGCCGGTACAAGCCGTTCGACGCACCGAAGCTGCTCGACCTGCGCGCCAACCCCGTCGATCTGCGGGCCGAGTACGACCTCACCATCGGCGCCGGCAAGTTCGAGATGATGTTCATGAACCGGCCCGACCGCCCGTTCAACAAGATCAAGTACCACTACGACTACCCCTACCATTGGTCGAACACCGACGACATGGTGAAGCACTGCCTGTTCACCTTGCCGATCGACGAGTCGCACAACCGCCACATCTTCATCTTCTACATGACGCCGAAGATCGCCCGCGTGCCCGGCCTGCCGGTGACGCTGCCGGGGTGGATGGTGCAGTTCATGCTGAACATCTCCCAGCGCTACACGATGTACCCGGTGCTCCACCAGGACGTCTGGGTGATCGAGCACGAGCAGCGCGCGTGGCGGGAGAACTGGCGGATGCCCGAGCCGGAGGTGAGCCCGCTGATCACCGCGGTGCAGGATCTGCTGATTCGCCGCTGGGAGGACCACCTGCGATCGACGGGCGTGATCGCCGAAGCCCCGGCCTCGGCGACCGCGGTGCCGAAGGAGAGGCAGCTCTACTCCGCCGTCGCCGAGCAGCTGACGTGAGCGCTCAGCTCGAGGCCGCCGCGCCCCCGGCGACGATCGACTGCACCAACCCTGCGACCGGCGCGCTGCTCGGCCGGGTGCCGGCGTCCAGCCCGGCCACGGTCGCCAGCGTCGTTCAGCAGGCCCACGCGGCGCAGAAGGTGTTTGGGTTGTCGAGCTTTGCCTTGCGGCGCCGGCTGTTGAAGCGGCTGCGCACCGCGCTGATTGACGACACCGACGCGCTCTGCGAGCTGGTCTGCCAGGTCAGCGGCAAGACGCGGGAGCACGCGCTGATCGGCGAGATCTGGCCGATGTGCGAGAAGCTCACCTGGACGATCAAGCACGGCGAGCGGTACCTCAAGCCCGAGCGGGTCAGCTCCGGCCTGCTGGTGCACAAGTCGGCGCGCATCGAGTACCAGCCGCTGGGAGTGATCGGCGCGATCATCCCCTGGAACTACCCGCTGCTGAACATCCTCAACGGCGCGATCCCCGCGTTGATGGCGGGCAACGCGGTGGTGGTCAAGCCGAGCGAGCAGTGCTCCTGGGCGAGCGAACGTGTCCGTACCCTGGTGCACGCCGCGCTCGAGGCGGAAGGGCTGCCGAAGGCGGTGTTTCAGATCGTCGACGGCTTCGGCGACACCGGCAAGGCGCTGATCGAGTCGGGCATCGACGGGCTGCTGTTCATCGGCTCGCCGCACAACGGGCGCAAGGTGCTCGAGGCGGCGGCGAAGCAGGTGATCCCGGTGGTGCTCGAGCTGGGCGGCAAGGACCCGTTCATCGTCTGCGAGGACGCCGACCTCGAGCGCGCCGCACACGCGGCGATGATCGGGGTCTTCATCAACTGCGGGCAGAACTGCGTCGCCGCGGAGCGGATCCTGGTGCACGAGAAGGTAGCTCCCGCCTTCGAGAAGCGAATCGGCGAACTGGTCGGCCAGCTGCGCCAGGGGCCGTCGGGAGTCTCGCAGCTGCTCGACGTCGGCTCGATGGCCAACGCGATGCAGATGGGCGTGGTCGAGAAGCTCGTCGCCAGGGCGCTCGCCGAGGGCGCACGGGTCGTCGCCGGCGCGAAGCGCAAAGAGAGCGAGGGGCTCTTCTACCCGCCGACGGTGCTCGCCGACGTCACCCCGACGATGACGATCATGCGGGAGGAGACCTTCGGCCCGGTGATGCTGCTGACCCCCTTCAAGGACGACGACGAGGCGATCCGGATCGCCAACGCCAGCCCGTACTCGCTCGGTGCGTCGGTCTTCTCCGCCGAC
>JAYVRT010000640.1:0-4809 GCA_043776025.1 Archangiaceae bacterium
CGGCGAGCATCCGATCGACCCACGCCGCGTCGCCCTCGAACGCATTGAGGAGATCCTCGTGACGGCGGGCGTCGGCGCACAGCTCGTAGAGACGGGCGACCCGGTCATCGAGCCGGGTGGTGTCCACCGCGCCGTTGCGACGGTCGTGAATCGTCAGCGTCCCCCAGCCCTTGATGTACGTGAGGCTCGGACGCTCGCCTTGCTCCCAGCGGGCCTTCCAGGCGTCGACCTCCTCGAGGCACTCGGCGTAGGCCTCGGCCGGCGGAAGCGAGGGCCGGTCGTCCTCGAAGAAGTACGAGATCTTCTGCAGGTCGAACTGGGGCGGGTAGATGAAGCGGTAGACCGCGTCGGGCCGCAGCTTCTGCAGGCCATGCTCGGTGGGCCGTTCGTACATCGGTGAGCCTCGATCCGCGCGGGCCGGGGCCATGCAGTACGGCGGCTGAAGGTGGCCCAGCTTCTTGATCAGCTTCGCCTGCGCCGCGTAGTCCTCGGCGGTCTCGCCGGAGAAGCCGTAGAGGAGGTTGTACTGGTTGTCGATGCCGTAATACGTCGCCCACTTGAGCAGCTCGAGGTTCTTCACCCCGGTGGTGAACTTCTTCATCAGCGTCAGCACGTGGGTCGACAGGCTCTCGACGCCGGGCTGCACCGATTCGAGCCCACCCAACCGCAACATCTTCAGCTGCGCCCGGTTCAAGTTGGGGCGGATCTCGTAGTGGAAGCGCAGGTCGGACTTCTCTTCCGCCAGCTTCCCGAACAGCTGCTGCGCGTACTCAGGGGCGAGGATGTTGTCGATCGCGGAGAAGTGGATCACCCCGTAGCGGCGGGAGAGCTCCTTCACCATCTGCAGCACGTTGCCGGCCGACTTCTGGCGGAAGTCCATGCCCGAGCGGTTGAGGCCGCAGAAGGTGCAGTGGTTCTTCATTCCGTACCAGCAGCCGCGGGCGGTCTCGATCGGCAGCAGCACCTGGAAGGCGTCCTCCGAGTCGTCGTAGCCGGTGCGCTTCCGGGCGTCGAAGTACTCGTCGAAGTCGGGGATCGGGGTCAGGTCGAGCTGCTCGAGGTTCGGTGCCCGGCCGGCGTAGGCGAGCTCCTTTCCTTTGCGGTGCATCGCTCCGGGCATCCCAGTCAACGGCAGGCGGTTGGCGATTCGCTTCGCCAGCTCGGGGAGGGTGAGATCTCCGTCGCCGCAGTTGACGACGTCGACGTACGGGCAGTGGGTCAACACCTGCTCGGCGATCTCGTCCTCGAAGGTCGCGCCGCCGAAGACGATCGGCAGCTTCGGGTACTTCGCCTTCAGCCGCTTCGCGAGCGCCAGCGAGGCGACCATCTGCTGAAAGACGACGGTGAAGCCGACGAAGGCGTACTGGCTCCAGTCGATCGACTCCACGCACCAGTCGAGGAACTCGAAGACGGTGGTGTGGCGGATCTTCAGCAGGTCCTTCGGGGTGCAGCCCGCCTTGCGGCAGATGTTGCCGAGGTTGAACTCGAACTCCTTCAGGTACTCCGGCTCGGAGGCGAAGTCTCCGAAGGCCGCTTTGCCCCAGAGCCACTCGCCGATCATCGAGGGGTAGAGGTTGGAGACGGTCTCGTTGAGGTTCCAGCCGACGCGGCGGGCGAACTCGAAGAACAGCGAGTACGGGTCGACCTGGAAGCCCGCCGTCTCCAGCGTCGGCTTGAGCAACGCCAGCTGAAACGAAGGGTACTTCACCGCCAGCGTCGGCATGCTCACCAGCGCGATCTTGTGAGGGGCCTTGCCGGTCATCGCTGGCCCCCGTGCAGGTTGAGCAGCGCCGAGAGCGCGTGCTGGACGAAGTCGAGGCGGACCTCGCTCGCGGTCAACGAGCTGCGCAGGCCGCCCAGCGTCGCTTCGGCGTGGGGCAGCACCGCGACGTCGCGCGGCTGATAGGTCAACCGGTCGAGGAAGTGGAGGCCGCGGCGCATCGCCGCACCGTAGCGGGAATCGCCCGTCGCCTGAAACACCGCCGCGACGCCCTCGAGGTAGACCGCGGTCAGCGCTCCGGGTGCGTCCGACTGCTCGAGGTTCAAGAAGCCGCCGTGCTGAAGCGACTGCGACGGCAGCGCCCAGTCCACCACCTCGCAGGCGAACCGGGTCCACTGAGGTGCGTTGAGCACCCTGCCCCACGCGCAGTACGCCTGCGCGAGCCACGACACCGAACCCCACACTGGCCGCCCGCGAAAGCGCCGCCGGTAGACGGCGAGCGCGCGCGGCAGATTCGGATCGATCTTCGTCACCCCAGCCTCCACCGCCTCGGCGAGGGCGAGCAGCACCTGGCCCGGGCAGTAGTCCTGCGCGTGGTGACCGGGGGTCGGCTCGCGGTGGGTCTTGAGCTCTCCAGCGGGATCGAAGCTGTCCCACAACGAGCGCGCCAGCGGTCGCGCCTGTGCCTTCCTTCCCAGGGCGCAATCGGCGAGCAGCGCAAAGGCGATCTCGGCGACGCTCTGCTGGTCCTTTGGGCCGTGTGCCCACCATCGGCCGTCGGCGGCACGCGTCAGCTTCAGCCGCGATCGATCCTCCCCCGCTTGCCCCTTCCACCCCAGCCGTGCCTTCACCCACGCCCGGTGCGCCAGCCACGCGGGGGCGGCCCCGGTGTGCTGGAGATCGGCGAACGGCTCGTAGCGCAGCACCGCTGGCCCGCGCGCGCTGTGATGGCGGCCGAGAAACCCGGCGAGCAGGGGCAGCAAGGTGTCCCGCTCCTGCTCGATCGTGCCGCGGGGCTCGAACGCCGGCAGCGCCCCTTCGAGGCGGCGCACCGTCGAGCCGTCACTCAGCCAGGTGGTGCAGTCCCACCGGGTCCAGCGGTAGGGCGGCTGCTCGAGGCCCGCCTTGTGGAGCACGCCGAGCGCGAAGCCCAGCGGCGTGAGATTGTCGAGGACCCCGACCAGTGGCAGCAGCAACCCAGCGCGCGGCCCCTGCTCGACCTCGAGCGCCTGCTGGGTGAACCGGGTGACCTGCGCGGCCCACTCGGCGTCGGTCTCCCCCAGCACCAGCGGGCTGCGGAGGAAGCTCAAGGAGACGGCGACCGGGTTCGCCGAAGACTTCCGCGGCCCGCCAAAGCGGTCGTCCTTCGCGGTCTCGGCGCCGAGCCTGCGGAGCACCGCCGCCGCGTCGCCCTTCACTGCTGAACCGGTACACCCGAGCAGCCGGCCGCCCTCCCAGGCGGTGAGGTAGATCCACCGGACGTCTTCGGGCACCGCGAGCAGCCGCGGCGCGGGCGAGGCGCGCTGGCCGAGCGCCTCGAGCAAGGCCGCGCGCGCGGCTTCGACCAGCGGCGCGGCGTTCTCCCGCGACTGTTCCCAGACCGTGGGGCTCGCCGCGCGGGGGATGCCCGTGGGCTGCCAGGCCCCGCCCTCCTCCACCTCCTTCGCGACGTCGTGCCGCCACAGCAGGTAGGGCTCGTCCTCTTCGAGGCGCGCGTTGTTGAAGGCGGCGTGGCGGAACTGGCCCCAGCCGTCGCGGATCCCTGGCATTCGCGGCAGCGCGCCCCCGAGCAGCTCGGTGCGCTCCTGGCCCCGGACCACGATGCCGTAGCGATCGTTGTCGAGCTCGCCCAGCGCGCACGCCTCGAGCGCGCCGAAGAAGGTCACGGCGATCCCGCACTTCTCCAGCGCCTCGCGCGGACGTTTCACCTTCTGCTCCAGCTCGACGGCGGTCTGTACCGCGGCAAAGACAACGTCCTCTCCGAGGCTCCCGCCGCGCTCGCCCGGAAACAGCCAGAAGCCGTTGCGCGCGGGGCGATCGTGCAGGTTGTCGCGGCGGCGGAGGCTGACGTAGGTGCCGCCCGCGTGGTCCCAGCGACGGTCGAGGCGCTTGGGGGCGCGCAGCACGCGGCGGTGCGCCAGCCACTCGTCGATCGCCCGGCGTGCCAGCGCGCAGGCGTCGAGCCCCTCGGGAGCGCGGCGCGGCGAGGCGAGGGCGTCGGGGAACGCCCGCGTCGGATTCTTCGGCTTGCGCGGCTCGCCGGGAATCTTCGCCGCCAGGTCGGCGTCGACGTCGAACACCGCGCGGACGCGGCGGCCCGTTGCCCGCTCGACCTTGTCGATGCCCGCCCAGCCGAAGCGCACCAGGCACAGGCCGCCCTCGACCTCGAGCCCGGCGTCGGCGAGGTGGCGGGCGCACTGGAGCATCGACCACCCCGAGCTGACCGAGTCGTCGATCATCACCACCGGCTCGCGCGGGTCGACCGGGCCCTCGATGCGGCGGCGGGCCCCGTAGGTCTTCAGCTCCTTGCGGACGAGCAGGCCGCGGTACTTGCCCTTCGAGGCGAGGATGATCGCCTGCATCAGGGGAATGCCGATCGTCCCGTAGGTGGCGAGTTGCCGGCCCTCGAAGTGGGCCAACTCTTCGAGCATCACCCGCGCGGCGAGGTGGGCCCCGTCGGCGGTGAGCGAGAAGCCGAGCGAGTCCAGCATCCACCGCGCCGACGTGCCGTCGACGTCGACGATCGTCTGCGACGCCGAACGATGAAGCACCCCGTCCTGCACCACCCGGTGGAGCAGGTCCGCGCGAAGCGTCGAAGGCACCGCCGCTTACTTGGGCTTCTTGTCCGGCTTGATCTGCGGCCCGATCTCCGGGCGAATCTCGAACCGGACCTCGCGGGCGATCTCCGGGCGAATCTCGGTGCGGACGTCGCGGGCGATCTCCGGGCGAATCTCGGTGCGGACATCGCGGGCGATCTCCGGGCGAATCTCGGTGCGGACTTCGCGGGCGATCTCCGGGCGAATCTCGGTGCGGACGTCGCGGGCGATCTCCGGGCGAACCTCGGTGCGGACTTCGCGGGCGATCTCCGG
>JAYVRT010000641.1:0-4808 GCA_043776025.1 Archangiaceae bacterium
CGCCCGAGGAGCACCTCGAGGTACTCGCGCATCGACAGCTCATCGTCTACGACCAGTACCTTCATGACGCCTCGGCCGCGCTGCGCTTGGGCAAGGCCACGGTGAAGGTGGTGCCGTCTGCGGCTGAAGAGGTTACCGCGATCAGCCCGGAATGGGCCTGGACGATCGCATGCACGGTGGACAGGCCCAGCCCGGTGCCCGCCTCCCTCGTGGTGTAAAACGGCTCGAAGATTCGCAACAAGTCCTCGGCGGGTATGCTGCCGGCCGAGTCCCAAACTCGAATCCTCGCCTGGTTGCTCTCTTCGTCCACCGTCACCCGGACCCGCCCGCCCTTTCCGACCGCCACCAGCGCGTTGCGCAGCAGGTTGATCAGGACCTGCCGCAACTGGGCCGGGTCGGCCAGGCCCTCGACCGCCGCGAGGCTCTCTTCGATCGAGACGCCGTTCGTCATCGGGTCCGCGCGGAGCATCTCGACGGTCTCGGCGACGACCGAGTCGATTCGGATGTTCTCGCGCGCCGGGGGCGGGGGCCGGGCGTGCTCGAGGTAGCTGTCGACCAGGGAGGCCAGGCGGTCCGATTCGCGAACGATGATCTGCGCCAGGCGCACTGAGTGCGGCGAGTTCTTCACGTCGTCCCCCAACAGCTGCGCCGAGCCCCGCATCGACGCCAGCGGGTTGCGAATCTCGTGTGCGAGCTGCGCCGACATCCGGCCGAGCGAGGCGAGGTGGTCGATGCGTCGAAGCTCGTCTTGCAGCCGGCGCAGGTAGGTGAGGTCCTGAAAGACCACCAGCAGCGCGGTGGATCCCTCCTCCAGGGGAGTGACCGCGAGGCCGAGATCCCGGCGGCCGACCGGTGTTTCAACCGAGAGCTCGGCACGCCGCACGCTGCGGGGAAGCCGCGACGCCCCGGGCAACAGCTGGTCGAGGTGCTGCGGCATGGAGTCCCCCAATCGCTGCCCAAGGATCACCATCGCCGCCGGGTTGACGAAGGTGATCTCGCCCTTCTCGTCGCAGGTGACCAGCCCCGACGGCATCGCGTTGACGATCTGGTTCTGCAGCGCGACCAGTTCCTTCAGATCCGCCTCGCGCGCCGAGAGCCGAACGTCGGTGCGGGAGACCTGCTCCGCCAGGTACCCGGCAAGCGCCGCGATCAGGAACTGCGCCAGCGCGTGGCTGGTGAGCACGAACGCGAGCCGATCGATCTGCATCGGCTGGCTGCCCGAGGGCGGCATCAAGGAGCCGTATTGAACCGCCAGTGAGACCCCGGTGAAGACGAGCGCCGTCGCGCCGGCAGTGACGAAGGCCCCCCGGCGGAACAGCAAGATCGCCGCGGCCACCACGGCCAGCGAGTAGGTGAAGACGAAGGGGGAGTCCGCCGCCCCGGTCAGGTAGACGAGGCTGGTGGCGAGGATGATGTCGCCCAACACCTGGGCCCAGGCCCCACGCCGTGTGGCCCCCAGGCCCTGGCGCAGCAGCACGCCATACAGCAGCGTGACGAGGTAGACGCCCCCGATCAGCACGAACGACAGCGAGTCAGCGCTCGAGAGTTCCGAGCCTTGGGGGCCCGACCAAATCCGCACGACGCTGACGATCAGCAGCAGGCTGATCGCGACGGTGCGAAAGACGACGACCCACGTCAGCTTGACTTTGAGGTCGCTCTCGACCGCGGACTTACTTGATCGCGCCGGCAATGGAGAAGATCGGCAGGTACATCGCAATCAAGAATCCGCCGACGACTCCACCGAGGAACACCATCAGGATCGGCTCGATCAGCGCGGTCAGGCCGCCGACCGCCGTATCGACCTCATCGTCGTAGAAGTCGGCGATCTTGTTGAGCATCTGGTCCATCGCGCCGGTGGCCTCTCCGACGCCAATCATCTGCACCACCATCGACGGGAACACCTTCGTATCCGCCAGCGGACCAGCGATGTTTTTTCCTTCGGAGATCTTGGTCCGCACGTGGAAAATCGCGGCTTCGATCGTCCGGTTGCCGGCGGTCTTCGCAGTCACATCGAGCGCATCAAGAATCGGCACGCCGGAGCTGATCATCGTGCCCAGTGTCCGGGTGAAGCGCGCGACCGCGACCTTGCGGATCACATCACCGATAATGGGCAGCTTGAGGACGACTTTGTCGACGACCTCGCGTCCCTTCGGGTTTCTGTAGACCGACACCGCCACGACGAGGAAGGCAATGATCCCTACCACGAGGTAGACAATGTAGGACTGCAGCCAAAGCGACATGTCGACGACGAACTGGGTCGGTGCGGGAAGCGCCGACCCGAAGTCGGCGAACATCTTTGCGAACACCGGCGTCACCTTCAGCAGCAGCACCGCGGTCACCGCCACGGCAACCAAGATCACGATCGAGGGGTACACCATCGCGCCCTTGACCTTGCGCTTGAGCTTCTCATTCTTCTCTCGGTACACGGCCAACCGGTTGAGGATGGTGTCGAGAATACCGCCGACCTCTCCTGCGGCGCAGAGTTGGACGAACAGTTCGTCGAAGACCTTCGGGTGATCGGCGAGCGCGTCGGAGAAGGTCGAGCCGCCCTCGACCCGGCCCTTGATCGCGAAGATCACCTTCCGGAAAGAGGGGTTGTCTGCCTGCGACCCGAGGATCTCAAGGCACTGCACCAGCGGGAGGCCGGCGTCGATCATCGTCGCGAACTGGCGGGTGAAGATGAGAATGTCTTTGCCGCCGATGCCGCCGAAGCCGGGCAACGTGATGCCCGCGTCGAGGATGCCCTTCCGACGGACCTTCGTCGGAGTCAGGCCGAGCGACTTGAGCCGGGCGTCGACAGCATTCGCGTCGTTCGCCTCCATCTCGCCCTTCTTGATTTCGCCCTGCTTCGACTTGGCTTCCCAAAGCCACAGCTGGGCGACTTTCTTCGCCTGCGGGCGCGGAGCGGCCGGCGCCGTCTGCGGTTTGGTCACTTGCGTGGCGGTCGCCATCGATCTGCTCCTTCTGCGGAAGACAACAAAAGCCCGCTGAGTCTACCGTGAGTTGGGTGGGCTCCTAATAGTGAGCCGACGTAGGCAGCTCACCTACCCGGCGGGCGGCCCTGCTGAGCGGCGCCGGGGATGGCCTGCGGCGCGCTGGCGAGGATGTTCCGCAGCTCGTCGGCGTCAGAGGTGCGGCCGAACGCTTCGTCCTGGCTGATCATCTTTCGCTGCAGCAGCGAGGCGAGCGCCTGGTTGAACGTCTGCATCCCGTACTTTGCCTGGCCGACCTGCATCGAGGAGTAGATCTGATGCACCTTGTCCTCGCGGATCAGGTTCCGGATCGCGGGATTCGGAACCATCACCTCGAGCGCGAGGATCCGGCCGTTGCCGGCGATGCGGCTGATCAGCGCCTGGCTCATGATCCCTTCGAGCACGAACGACATCTGGGCCCGCACCTGCCCCTGCTGGTACGGAGGGAAGACGTCGAGGATCCGGTTGATCGTCTGCACCGCGCTGTTGGTGTGCAGGGTCGCGAAGCAGATGTGACCGGTCTCGGCGATCACCAGCGCCGCCTCGATCGTCTCCAGGTCGCGCATCTCGCCGACGAGCACCACGTCGGGGTCCTGCCGGAGGATGTACTTGAGCGCGAGCTTGAAGCTCCGGGTGTCAGCCCCGACCTCGCGCTGATTCACCAGGCAGTTCTTGTGCGGGTGGAGGTACTCGATCGGGTCCTCGATCGTCATGATGTGCTCGTGGCGCTCGGTGTTGATCTTGTCGATGATCGACGCCAGCGTCGTCGACTTCCCCGAGCCCGTCGGCCCCGTCACCAGTACCAGCCCACGCGGCCGCTTGGAGATCTCCGCCACCACCGGCGGCAGGCCGAGCTCGGCGAAGGTGAGGATCTTGAACGGAATCGTCCGGAACGCACCCGCGACCGCGCCTCGCTGCATGAAGATGTTCGAACGGAAGCGCGACAGCCCCTTGACCCCGAACGACAGGTCGAGCTCGTTCTCTTCCTCGAACTTGTGCTTCTGGGCGTCGGTGAGAATCGAGTAGCACAGCTGCTTCGTCTCGACCGGGGTCAGCGGCGCGGTCTTCAGCGGCACCAGCTCGCCGTCGATGCGCAGCTGCGGCGGAGAGCCGGTGGTGATGTGAAGATCGCTGGCCCCCTTCTCGACCATCGCTTTGAGCAGTTGGTGAAGATTGGCCACGGGTCGGAGTCCCCTTAATGAAAGGTGAAGCGGGTTGCGATGGGTTTAGAAACGGTCCGGCGCGGTGTTGGCGAGCGCTTCCTCGATCGTGGTGGTGCCGCCCATCACCTTATTGAGCGCCGACATCCGCAGCGTCTGCATCCCGAGGCGGATCGCTTCCTGCTTCAGCTCCGCCGCAGACGCGCCGTTGATCACCAGTTCCTTCAGGCCGTCCCAGAAGGGCATCACCTCGTAGATCGCGACGCGGCCGCGGTAGCCGCGGTCGTTGCACTCGCGGCAGCCCGCCTTGGTGTACGGGGTGAAGCTGCCGATCTTCTCCGGCGCGATCCCGGCGTCGATCAGCGCCTGGTTCTCGATTTCCGCCGGCTTCTTGCAGGCCTGGCAAAGCTTGCGGCAAAGGCGTTGCGCGAGGATCAGGTTGAGCGAGGCGGTGACGAGAAAGGGCTCGATGCCCATGTTGAGCAACCGGCTGATCGTGCCTGGCGCGTCGTTGGTGTGCAGCGTCGACAGCACGAGGTGTCCGGTGAGCGCGGCCTTGACCCCGATCTCGGCGGTCTCGAAGTCGCGGATCTCGCCGATCATCAAGGTGTCCGGGTCCTGCCGCAGGAAAGACCGCAGCGCGGCCGCGAACGAGAACCCGATGTCATCGCGAACC
>JAYVRT010000642.1:0-4808 GCA_043776025.1 Archangiaceae bacterium
GACCTCGACGGACGCTCGGGTCACACCTTCACTCCCGACTTCGATCGCTTCCGCAGCGCTGCCCTGCAGGCGGGCTTCGACAACGTGGTCAACCGCGCCGAGGCGCAGCGGATGCTGACCCTCGCCGGGGCCGACGGGCTGCGATCGGTTGGAGAAAAGGCGCTGCTCCGACGCGCCGCGCAGCAAGCCACCCCGGGCGCGAAGCCACTGCTGGTCGGCTGAACGGCGCTCTGGGATCCTCGACGCTCGCTGACGGGGGGGGGAAAGAGCCGTTCAGCCCAGGCCGCGCATCAACTGTTCGACGATGCCGTCGACGAGGGCGGTCGCGTGCGGCTGGGTCAGCACCGGCTCTGGCCACACGAAGTTCCAGAAGATCCGCCCCTGCAGCGACGTCGCGCTGGCGAGGAAGTCACCCAGGGACGAAGGGGACGCGGCGAAATGGCAGTCCTCGATCGTCAGCGGCCCGTGGGTCGTCTGAATCGCGAGCCGGCCCAGGTTGGTCAGGCCCGTGGTCGCGGGAGCCGCGCGCTCGAAGCGTTCGAGCAGGGCTCGGGGACCCAGGCGCGTGCCTCCGATGAGCCGCCACAACCGAGGGAGCAGATCGAGCATCGCCAGCGCATCGCCGCGGGTGGCCGCCGTCTCAAGCTGCCGCCGCACTTCGCGCGCGAGATCCCAGAACGGGCGCCGCGTATCGACGACGTCACGGTAGCTGACCATCGAGACGTAGAAGCCCAGCTGCTCACCCACCGCCGGTTGGAGCTTCGACCGGACATTGACCGGGCTGCCGAAGGTGACCCCTCCGCGAACGACCCCGGCGTCGGCGAGGGTGCCGAGCAGCATCGCCGCTGAGAGCGCGCCGTGAACGGTGGTCTTCTCGGCACGCGCGCGGGCCAGCAGCCGTTCGCTGAGCGCCGCGTCGAGCACCCTGGGGATCACCCGGGTGCGCCGGGAGTGGGCGTAGAAATCGGCGTCGCGGCGCACCCGAATCGGCCTCCCGCTGCGCAGCGCGATCTGCGCCTCGTGAAGGAGAAACCGGCTGTGGAGGCCGAGAGCGCGCGCGCCACGGAAGGCAGGGCTGAGGCCGGCGTCGACCGATTCCGCCTCCGCCAGGTCGGCCAGCCGTGGCGTCTGGCCCGCGAGCGCCTGAGCAGAGGCGTCGATCAGATCACGCATCAGGAACACGCCCGACATTCCGTCACCGACCGCGTGGTGCAGCGTGACCAGCACGTAGCTCTGGCCTCCCGCGCCATCGACCCATGTGAAGCGCGCCAGTGGCCCGGGCGCGGCGAACGGGGTGTTGATCTCGTCCTCGAGCTCGGCGACCCAGTCACTGCCGGAAGCCACCCGGATCTGCAGCGGGGGGACTTCATCATGGCGGAACATCGGAGCTCCGGAGGCATCGACGACGATCCGTGCCCGGAGGTGAGCGTGGCGGGCGCGCAGCGCCGGCAGGGCGGCCCGGAGCGCCTGCGCCGTCAGTGGCCCGCGGACCCGTGCGCAGGTGGTGAAGTTAAGCGTCGCGCCCTGATCCGTCTTCCAGATCGCATGCTCGAGCGCGCTGAGCGGCCGACCAGACGGCGAGGCAGATCCAGGAGACATCGTTCGAGTCGGCTGTAACACGAGGCCCGCTCGGGCGTCCTACCCGTCCCCAAGCGAGGCTTTCAAGAAGTGAGCGCAGCATCCGCGAGCGAGCCCCCCATTCTTTCTTGATACGGCGCTCACCGCGGCCCGCCACCCGGCGTCGAGGCTGCGCCGCGAAGGGGTAGGCTCGGGATCATGACACCGTGGAGATCGTGGCTGCCGCTGGTGATGCTGTTGCCGAGCTGCGCCGGCCTGTTGCCCGACGTCACGGTCGACGCGAAGCTGCCGGCGACCCTGCGCGCGGCGCCGGGCCAGGCCCTCGTCGTCTTCATCCGCCCTCCTTCGCCCCAGGGGATCCTGGTGACGATCGCGGACACCCAGGGCCTGATCGTCACCACGCTCCCGGCCGCGAGCCTCGTGCCGATCACCGTTGCGCCAGGCACGCGCGACTTCATCGTTCTCGTCAGCCCGAAGCTGGCAGTGCTGCTGCGCGCGGAGCTGCTCCCCGACCGCGTCTACGCGGCCCAGGTCGACGTCGAGATGGGGCTGGCCGGACCGGGGCTGGCGGTTCATGCCCGGCGACCGGCACCGGGAACGGCCCTGGTGACGAAGGAAGAGCGGGCCGCACTCAAGCCGCTGACGCCGTGGGAGGTGTGGCGCGCCCAGAACGTCTTCCACGACTCGTGGGACGCGGCGGCGCTGACCCGCGACGCGACGGGGGACTTCGACCGGCTCTCGGCAGACGAGCGGCACAATCGCACCCTGGACGGCTCCGACGGGGTCGACGAGAACTGAAGCCGCCCTGGGCGAACTCGGCCCACCGGCGCCCGGCCCTGGGGCGGGTCGCGCAGTACGGCCGGCCCGAGGACTCAGCGCCTTGACCTGGATCAATCCCACCTGCGCTACGAGATGTTTTAGAGGTCCCAAAACGGGACGCCGAACTGGTGGTCACAACTCCCGCGGTGATGCCTACCAGAGGGCCCGGCCAGGCTGAGGCGGGAAGGAGGTGCGGACATGAAGAAGATCAAGATTCGTCACTGCGGTCTCTGAGAGTTCAGTCGTGCTCCGGCGGCCGAGCTTGCTCGGCCGTCGGTTTCCATCTTCAGCCGGAGC
This sequence comes from Archangiaceae bacterium, assembly GCA_043776025.1. Lineage (GTDB taxonomy): Bacteria > Myxococcota > Myxococcia > Myxococcales > Myxococcaceae > JAYVRT01. Next base: position 2,695 of record JAYVRT010000642.1, read on the forward strand.
AACGGACATGCAGGTTGACGCGATCGTCGTCGGAAGCGGCCTGTGTGGGAGCCTGGCAGCGAACCTGCTGGAGCAACGCGGCCACCTGGTGGTCGTCCTCGAGGCCGGCCCCGCTGTGGGCCCCGACCTGCCGGGAGACGTCACCGGGTTTCAGCGCGCGGTCGCGCCCGCCACGAAGATCGCGGCCGGCCCCTGGGACTTTCGCGGGCCGCGCGGCTACGAGTGGCACCGCGTCCGCGCTCGTGGGGGCCGGACGCTGCTCTGGGGCGGGTGGATGGAACGGCCGCCAGCGGACTACTTCGAGGCGCGAAAGAAGTTGGGCGCGCCCTGGCCCGAGTCACTGCGGAACCTCGCGCCGTGGATCCGCATCGCGGAACAAGTGCTCTCGGTGCGAAGCGGGCGCTCAGGCGGGCTGCACCGGAAGCTGCGGTCGCTCGGGCTCGTCGCAGGGATCAAGCGGGAGTGCGTCCTGCTCGGTCAGCGGCGGATGTTCACCGCTGTCGACCTGCCGATCTCCTCGGTGCGCTCAGAGGCGGCGGTGCTCCGGCTCGAGAACCTGCCCGAAGGGGTGGTCGTGCACACGAGCCGAGGCGAGCCGGTCAGCGCGCGGCGGGTGGTGCTGGCGGCCTCCCCGATCGAGACCGCGCGCATCCTCGAGGCAAGCCTGCCTCTCTCGGTTCGGCGCAGCCGATTCGAAATTGCCGACCACCTGATCGCCGGAGCGATCGCGATCGCCGACCGGGCTCCGGTGACCGAACACCCGACCGACGCGGCCGAGCCTTCGGCGGTGATGCACCCTGCCCCGGCCGCGCGCTTTCGCTTCACCACCGAGGTCCGCGGGCCCACGCCGCTCGAGCGGCTCGATGCCGAAGACCTCGCGGCCCTCGGATTCACCGCCGAGCAGGCGGCCCAGCGCTCGTTCTACGTCGTCTTCTCGATGGGAGAGACCGACCCGCATGCCCCGCGGAAAGTCGAGTTCTCGGCCCGGTCGGTCGACGGGCTCGGCCGTCCGAAGCCGCGCTTCGTCGCCCGTGGGCACACCCCGTTTGAAGCCCGGCTGGCAAAGCAGATGAACGACCAATGCCTCGGCATCGCGCGGAAGCTGGCTTCGATTCCGTCCCAGGCATTCCCAATCTACGACGCGCTCGCGTTTTCTTCGGGCGGCCACGAGGTCGGCACCTGCCTCGAGCGGGTCGACGCCCGGGGCGAGGCCCACGATCTGCGCGGGGTCTTCGTCGCCGACGGGGCGGGCGTACCCGCGGCGACGGATCGCCACCCAAGCCTGACGCTCGCGGCCAACGCCTTGCGCGTCGCGAACGCCGTAGCCGTGAGCCTGGAGTCGCCCGATTAGCCGCCTCGAAAAGGCGCGTACGTCTTGCGCCCTGGCTGGGCAAACGATGCTTTTGCGCGGGAGCCGGGGAAGTCGCCCAAGCAGCAAGTGGCCGGTGGTTTGCATTTTGACCTCAGCGGAGGCGTTCTGATGCCACGGGTTCTCGTTCTCGTTGGTGCCTTGGTCCTGCTCGTCCGATGTGGGTGGACGAGCGGGCCGGACGTCACGCGCTTCAACGCCGAGGTGGCGGCAACGCGGCAGGCAGTGACGGCGTACCGCGCGGTGGCAACGGACGCTGGGGAACCGGCCGACTGTCTGCGAGAGCTCGGTTCCTACCGCACCGAGGTCGAGCCGCGAACCAGACACATGCGCGAGCTCAGCGGCGGGTTCGATGGGTGCATGATGTCGCTGGGGCGTAGCTCCGAAGCCGACGTCAAGGGCATGTGCTCGTCGATGGACACGGAGATCACGCGCTACGCGCTCGAGGGGTGCCGTTCGACCGACCGCGTCAGGAACGTTGCCAACGCCCTCGCCCACTGCGACCGGATGATCGACTGGCTTGACGGGAGCTCGGCCCGGTCAGCGACACTGGGCGCGTCAATGCAGGAGGGAAGATGTCAGTGAAGTTGCGGTCCCCGAGGGGCGAGCCAAGCGCAGGACCGGGACAATTTTCGCGCGCCGCCTAACTAACAGCCCGTTGAAGTAGTCGCGCTGGGCTTCAGATCGCCGACCAGTGATGCGTGAGGGCGACTGCTGGTTTGCGACTGGGAGCCGGTGAGCGTCT
>JAYVRT010000643.1:0-4801 GCA_043776025.1 Archangiaceae bacterium
GCCTCCACCCGCTGACCAAGGTCGTCTCGAAGCAGCTGCTGCCGATCTACGACAAGCCGATGGTCTACTACCCGATCAGCACCCTGATGAAGGCCGGCATCCGCGAGATCCTCCTCATCTCCACCCCGCAGGATCTCCCCCGCTTCAAGGAGCTGCTCGGCACCGGCGATCAGTGGGGCGTGCGGTTCGAGTACGCCGAACAGCCCAGCCCCGACGGGCTTGCCCAGGCCTTCACCATCGGGAAGAAGTTCATTGGCGCCGACTCGGTGAGCCTGGTGCTCGGCGACAACATCTTCTACGGCGCCGGCCTGTCGGAGATGGTGCAGCGGGCGGCGAAGCACGAGACGGGCGGCGTCGTCTTCGGCTACTGGGTCAAGGATCCCGAGCGCTACGGCGTGGTCGAGCTCGACGCGCACCACAACGCGATCTCGCTCGAAGAGAAGCCGAAGCAGCCGAAGTCGAACTACGCGGTCACCGGCCTCTACTTCTACGACAACCAGGTGGTGGAGATCGCCGAGCAACTGAAGCCCTCGAAGCGCGGCGAGTACGAGATCACCGACGTCAACCTCGAGTACTTGAGGCGCAAGCAGCTGAAGGTCGAGATGCTCAGCCGCGGGTTCGCCTGGCTCGACACCGGCACCCACGCCTCGCTGATGGAGGCCTCGGAGTTCATCCAGATCATCGAGAAGCGCCAGGGCCTCAAGGTCGGCTGCCTCGAGGAGATCGCCTGGCGGATGCACTTCATCGACACCGAGCACCTGCTCAAGCTCGCGGCGCCGATGAAGAACAACGAGTACGGCAGCTACCTGCTCGAGGTCGCCCGGGGTCCCCGCCCATGAACGTCATCCGCACGCTCCTCGAAGGTCTGCTGGTCCTCGAGCCCAAGGTCTTCAAGGACGAGCGCGGCTGCTTCGTCGAGACCTTCCACGCGCCCCGCTACCTCGGCCTGGGCATCGGCCCGTTCGTCCAGGACAACTGGTCGAGCTCGAAGAAGGGGGTGCTCCGCGGGCTCCACTTCCAGCAGCCCAAGCCGCAGGGGAAGTTGGTGATGGTCACCCGGGGCGCCGCCTGGGACGTGGTGGTCGACATCCGCAAGGGCTCGCCCACCTTCGGCAAGCACCACTTCGTCGAGCTGACCCAGCACAACGCCCGCCAGCTGTGGGTGCCACCCGGGTTCGCCCACGGCTTCGTCGCCCTCGAGGACGACACCGACTTCCTCTACAAGTGCACCGAGATCTACGCCCCCGAGGCCGAAGGCGCGATCCTCTGGAACGATCCCGACCTGGCGATCGCATGGCCGCTGGCCTCGCCGCTGGTCTCGGCGAAGGACGCGAAGGCACCCAGACTCAAAGACGCGCCACGGCTGTTCCCCTGAACGAGGCTCCGCGATGAAACGTGCACTGATCACCGGCATCACCGGGCAGGACGGCTCGTACCTCGCCGAGTTGCTGATCGAGAAAGGCTACGAGGTGCACGGGGTCGTGCGGCGGTCGAGCTCGCTCAACCGCAGCCGCATCGACCACCTGTTCCACGTTGGCCACCCGGTGCCGCACAAGATTCACTACGGCGACCTCACCGACGCCTCGAGCATCAACCGGCTGATCCGGCACGTCCGGCCGGACGAGATCTACAACCTCGGGGCGCAGAGCCACGTGAAGGTCAGCTTCGAGATCCCCGAGTACACCGCCGACGTCGTGGGCATCGGCACCCTGCGGTTGCTCGAGGCGATCCGCGAGTCGGGCCTCAACCCGAAGTTCTACCAGGCGAGCAGCTCGGAGATGTTCGGGATGGTCGAGACCATTCCTCAGAAAGAGACCACCCGCTTCTACCCGCGCTCTCCCTACGCCGCGGCGAAGGTCTACGCCCACTTCATGGCGGTCAACTACCGCGAAGCGTACGAGATGTTCGTCTGCTGCGGGATCCTCTTCAACAACGAGTCTCCGCGGCGCGGCGAGAACTTCGTCACCCGGAAGATCAGCCGCGGCGTGGCGGCGATCAAGCTGGGGCTGGAGAAGCAGCTCAGCCTCGGCAACCTCGATGCGAAGCGCGATTGGGGCTACGCCAAGGACTACGTCTACGCGATGTGGCTGATGCTCCAGCAGCCCAGGCCCGACGACTACGTGATCGCCACCGGAGAGGCGCACACCGTCCGCGAGTTCTGCCAGCACGCGTTCGCCCACGTCGGCCTCGACTGGGAGAAGCACGTGGAGGTGGACCCGAAGTTCCTCCGGCCGACCGAGGTCGACGTGCTCCTCGGCGATGCTTCGAAGGCGAAGAAGCAGCTGGGGTGGGAGGCGACGACGAAGTTCGCCGACCTGGTGAAGCTGATGGTCGACGCCGACCTCGAGCTGCTGCGGCAGGGCAAGCCGAGCGACCCGCTGCCGCAGTCGGTTAGCGCGTCGCGCTGATGAACAGCGACTGGGCGAGGCGGTTGATCCCCGGCAGCTTCTCCGCCACCGCGCCGGCGCTGGTCACCAGCGGCACGAGGGAGAAGGGCACCACCGGCACGAGGAAGTCGCGGAACTCGACCTGGACGTTGAGGAACCCGGCGGCCTCGAGGTGCTCGCGGATCCACTTCGGGGAGAAGGCCATCTCGTCCGGCTCGAGCTTGGCCACCTTGCGCAGCGGCTTGAAGCTGAAGATCGCGTAGACGTAGGGGTTGAAGAGGTTCGGCTCCCAGAAGACGAACCGCCCGCCCGGCTTGATCACCGCGGCGATCGATCGCAGCGCCTCGTCGATGTGGAAGTAGAGGTGGTGGAGGATCCCGTTGCCCACCACCGCCTGGAACTGCGCGCCCAGCCGCGCCACGTCCTCGGGCTTGCTCAGGTCGGCGGCGACGAAGTCGAGGCGCTCGTTGGCGAAGGCCTTGTTCGCTTGCTCGATGAACGGCACGCACAGATCCACCCCGGTGACGTGGGCGTGGGTCTCGAGCGAGAGGAAGTGCGCCAGCTCGCCGGTGCCGCAGCCCAGCTCGAGCAGCCGGTCGCCGAAGCGCGAACCCGAGGCGGCGACGATCGCCTCGGCGCGGCGCTTCATCCGCACCTCTTGCGTCGGGCTCCAGCGGTAGCCCTGGTTGTACCCGCGGTCGTCAACGAGACTTGGCATCGAGGCTTTCCTGGGCAGTCTTCACGAAGTGGGCGATGTCCTTCTCGGCTTCCAGCTTCTCCGAGCCGCGGAGGATGCGGCTGCGGATGTACCGGGGCCGCGCCTTGACCTCCTCAAGCACCTTGCCGAGGTAGTCGCCCAGAATGCTCAGCGAGAACATCTGCAGGCCGCCGAGCAGCAGCATGATCAACACCACGGTGGTGATCCCGCTCGCGTCCTTCGGCGGGTGAATGAAGTAGTCGACGAAGTAGAAGAGGCCCGCGGCGATCGTCATCGCGAAGATGGTGAAGCCGATGCCCTGGATGTACGCGAGCGGCTTGGTGCTGAAGGAGAAGATCGCCTTCTTCGCCCACCAGATGTTCTTGAAGAAGCTGTTGGTGGTGACACCGAAGGCGCGCTCGGGCCGGGTGTAGGGCACCGGGGTCTGCTTGAAGCCGACCCAGGCGCGCAGCCCGCGGAGAAAGACGTCGCGCTCCGAGAAGCGGAGCAGGTGGTTAATCGCCTTCCGGTTCATCAGCGAGAAGTCGCCCGCATCCACGGGGATGTTGACCTCGGAGAGCCGCCGGAAGACCCGGTAGAAGATCTTGTAGAACAGCTGCATGTGCAGCGGCGCGTCGCGCTTGATCCGCTGGCCGTAGACGACGTCGCTCCCCTGCTCCCACGCGTCGACGAACTGGGGCACCAGCTCGGGTGGATCCTGCAGGTCTCCGTCCATCAGCACCGCCGCGTCGCCGGTCGACACCTGCAGACCGCTGAGGAACGCCGACTGCGAGCCGAAGTTGCGCGAGTGCGAGACGCCGGTGACCGCCGCGTCGGTCTTGCAGATCTTCGCGATCTCGTCCTCGTCGGAGGTCGGGCTGCAGTCGTTGACGAAGATGATCTCGTAGCTGTATCCGCGCGGACGCAGCGTCTCGAACGTCTTCACGATCCGCTCGTACATCACCGGAATCGCCTGGTGGTCGCGGTAGCAGGCGATGATCAGCGAGATCGTCTTCTGCGCGGTGCGGGCCGGGGCCGTGCGCAGCACCGCGGTCGCCCGCTTCTCCCACTCGGCCGTCAGCGCCAGGCCCTTTTGGAAATCGAGCGTCGCCGTCCAGTCGAGCTTCGCCTTCGCCAGCGCCGGGTTGCCGTACCAGTTCGACAGGTCCCACTTGCGGCTGCGGTGGCTGCCGAAGACCGGGTCCTCCGGCAGCTTGAAGACCGCCTTCGACGCCAGCGCGACCTCCTCCAGCGTCGTCTTCTTGCCGGTGGCGATGTTGATCGCCAGCCCCGGCTCGGTGCGGCAGGTCTTGTGCGCCGCCTTGACGAAGGCCGAGGTGGCGTCGTCGATGTAGACGAAGTCGCGCGAGGTCTTCGGGTCGGCCAGCGGCGGGTACTTACCTTCCAGGCCCGCCTGCACCAGCCGGGGGATCAAGCGGTCGCGCTCTTCCCACGGGCCGTACACCGAGTAGAGCCGCAGGTGGGCGCAGGGCAGCCCGTGGATCTTCCCGTAGTACTTGAGCAGGTAGCTCGCCGCGACCTTCGACGCCGCGTAGTCGCTGTTGGGGACCAGCTCCGAGGTCTCGTCGGGGAAGGTGCAGTTGAGCCCGTACTCCGACGAGCTGCCGGCGTGGACGTAGGCGTCGCAGCCGAAGTCGCGCAGCGCGAGCACCAGGTTGAGCGTGCCGGTGTAGTTGACCTCGTGGATCCGCACCGC
>JAYVRT010000644.1:0-4789 GCA_043776025.1 Archangiaceae bacterium
CGGCGGCGGCGGCGGCGTAGAGCCGGGCCACCTCGTCGGCCCAAACGACCCGCCGCTGATCCAGCGCGTACGGGATGTCCGGGCCGCCGGGCTCGACCATCGATCCGCGGGGCGCCAGGCCCCAGCGAGCGGGCGGCTGCTCCACCGGCGCGCGGGCGTCGCCGGCCCGCTCGGCGTTGCGCCACCTCCCCGCATCCGCGCCTCCGCGGGTGACCACGTTGCCCAAGACCGCGTGGCCCTGGCCGCGGCACCACGCCGCGAGCTCGGCGGCGAGCGCGGGCGAAGTGCCGGTGACCGAGATCGTCTGCCCCACGGCGACCGCCTTCAGGGCGCGCTTCACCAGCAGGTGGCCGCCTTCGCTGACCGCCAGCGGCCCGAGGTCGGCGCTCATCGCTCCCGTAGCCATGCGTCGAGCGTGCCGAAGCGTTCGATCGCCCGGCTCAGCTGGGAGAACCCGCTGGTGCGGCCGGGGTTCCAGGCCTTGAGGCCCTCGAGCTCGAGGAGCCGCCGCACCGGAGGGTCCTCCCACGCCATCGAAAGCAACAGCGCGACAAACCGGGAAGTGTCCAGGCCGTCGAGGGTGGTGAAGACACAGTGATCGTACGGCGCCGTCTGGGCCAGCACCCGCACCGAGCCGGCGGGCAGCGTGCCTTCCCGCGCGAAGGCGAGCTGGTTGCCGTCGATGACGCAGGCGGCGTCCACCGTTCCGGCGATCAGCGCCCGCGCCGCGTCGCGCTCGCCGCCGATGTGATCGCCGTGCTTGCCCAGCAGCAGATCATGGCGCACCACCTCGAAGTCCCGCAGCCCCGCGTCGGCCAGGTGCAGCAGGGGTATCAGCGTCGCCTGGGGTGAGTCCGCCGCTCCCACGGCGACCTTCTTCCCCTTCAAGTCGCCGACCCCGCGAATCGGCCCGTCGGCGCGGACCAGCACCAGGCTGGTGAGGTCGCGATCGGTGTCGCGCATCGCCACCGCGCTCGCCCTTCGCCCCTGCTTCCCCGCTGCCCGCTCGGTCTGCAGCCAGGCGAGCGGCGAGTTCCAGGTGACGTCCACCTCGCCCTTCAGGTGGGCCTCGACCTGCGCCTCGTAGTTGGAGAAGAGGCGGTAGTCGAAGGCCAGGCCGTGCTGCTCGAAGAAGACCTTGAAGCCGTCCCAGATGGTGACGACCTTCGGATCGTAAGCGACGGCGCCAAGCACCAGCGGGCGGGTGGGCATCTTATAAAGGCTCCGGTTCAGAACAGCGGGATGCTGCAGACGGCCTTGCCGATGAACTCGTAGAGCACGTCCACGGTAGGTGCCATCACCGCCGCCGCGCGCGAGTCGCGGAAGAGGCGCTCCACCGCCACCTCTCGACGGAAGGCGGCGCCGCCACAGACGCGCATCGCCAGGTCGGTGACGTCGGTTGCCAGCTCGCCCGCCGCCGCCTTCGATTCCAGCACCCGCAGCATCACGTCCGCCCTCCCCGTCTCCAGCGCGTCGACGGTGTCGAGGACGAGGGCACGGGCGAGATCCGTCTTCACCTGCATTCGCGCGAGGTAGGCGCGCACCGTCGGAAGGTCGGCGATCCTCGAGGCCGAGTGCTCGAACGAGGTCGCGGTGACGTGGGCGATCGTCCGCGCCACCGCCGCTTGCATCAGCCCCACCGAGGCCGCGGCGTTCATCGCGTTGAAGAAGGGGAGCACCACCTCGATCATCGTCTTGAAGCCCTCGCCGTCAGCGCCGAGCATGTTCGACGCGGGAATCTCGACCCCCTCGGCGACGATCGGGCACGAATCGTTGCCGCGCAGCCCCAGGCCGTCGAAGGCCTCGGGGATCCGGACGCCCGCGGTCTTCGCGGGCACCCACCAGAGCGTGCTCGCGCCCTCGGCCGCCAGCGGCTTGCTCGACCAGACGAAGCCAGCGTGGCTCGCCGAGGTGACCCAGCTCTTCTTCGCCGTCAGCAACACCTGGTCCCCTGTCTTCTTCGCGGTGGAGATCGGCGCCCAGAACTGGCTGCGCGAGCCGACCTCGGAGAACGCCAGCGTGGCCAGCGTCGTCCCCGCGGCGATCTGCTTGCGCAGCGGCAGCGGGGCGAACTTCTCGAGCACCGCGGCCGCGGCGTAGTGCATGCACACCACCATCGCGGTCGAGGCGCACTCCTTCGCCAGCCGTTCGACGATCAGCACCGCGGCGCGCGGGCCGAGCTCGAGCCCCCCCGCGTCCTTCTTCGAGAGCACGCCCAACGCGCCGCACTCAGCGAGCGCGGTCAGCGCCGCCTCGGGGAACTTCGCCTCCTTGTCGGTGACGGCCGCGTTCCTGGCCACGACACCGGCGGCGATCTTCTCCACCTGGTCGAGGATCTTCTGCAGGGGACTGGGGTTCGACACTTCGTTCTCCTTGCGCCGCCCACGTGGGCCGCGAAGGAACGTCCTTCACGCCGACGGTGGCAGCCCGTAGCCGGGAGATTTCCGGTGGGTTGAGACTGCGTTTGGCCCGAAACCTTCGAGCCGCTTGGCGATTCACCGCATCGACGGGGTCTTCATCTGCTCCTCGTGGGACGTTTTGCCCGAGCAGCGCCGGGCCGTCAATCGGGTCGTTTCAGGGCCGCTGCCAGCTGGTCGGCGGTGAAGCGAAGCTGCAACGCCCGCACCCCATCGATGACCACCACCGGCACGAAGTAGCGGTGCTCGGCGTACCACTCGTCGCGGGTGAGGATGTTGTGGAACGTCAGCTCGAAGCCGAGCGCGGCCTGCGCGTCTTCGACCAACTCGCGCCCCTCGTCGCAGAGCGGACAATCGGGTTTCGTGTAGATCTCGACTCTCATTTCGCCTAACTCAACGCCTCGAATGAGAGGCCTCTTCGGTGACTTCGCGACGATGCCCCTGAAGGACCTGGTCGTCTACCTGGCCAACAAGAAAGCCAGTGGCGTCTTGAGCCTTCAGCGCGACGTCGTCCGCAAGCAGGTGATCATCGTCAACGGTGAAGCGATCAACGCCAGCTCCAACGAGCCCCGCGAGTACCTCGGCCAGTTCCTGATCAACCTCGGGAAGATCACCGAGGATCAGTTCAACCGCGCCTACACCACCCAGCGCGAGACCAAGGTCTTCCTCGGGCAGATCCTGGTGATGATCGGCGCGGTCTCCGAGGACCAGGTGCGCAGCGCGCTGTCACTGAAGATGCGGGAGACGGTGCTCGAGGCCTACCAGTGGACCACCGGCACCTTCGCCTATGAGTCGGAGAAAAAGCCTCAGATCCACCAGGGGCTGGAACTGAAGATCCCGCTGGCGGAGATCCACAAGGAAGGTGAGTTCCGCGAGACGGTGTGGCAGGCGATCCGTGCGGTGTTCCCCCGCGGCAGCTGCACCCTGAAGCTCGACCGCAGCCGCCTCGCCGAGGAGCCCCGCGCCGGCTCGCTCGACGAGAAGCTGTGCACCCTTATCGAAGCCAGCAACACCATCGACGAGCTCGTGCTCGCGCTCCACGCGACCGACTTCTTCATGTACCAGCGGCTCTACGCGCTGCACCGGCTCGACGCGGTGTCGGTCGCCAACCTCGACGGGGCGCTCGACATCGACATGGCCTCGATCAACGAGCCCGCGGAGGACCTCGAGGGCGACGACGCGCCCTTGGCACAGCTGCTCGAGACCGCCCGCACCCTGCTGAGCACGGACCACCACCGGGGCGCCCTCTCCGCCGCGCGGAAGGCCAACGAGCTGGCCCCCTCGGGCGAGACCCAGGGCCTGATCGCCCAGATCGAGACGGCGTGGCTGCACCTGCTGCGATCGCAGCTGACCGCGACGAAGAAGGTCCCGTCGCTGAAGGTGCCACCCTCGAAGCTCAAGGGGCTGCCGCTGACGGCGCCTGAGCGCTACCTGCTCTCGAAGTTCGACGGGAAGCGCGATCTGGCCAGCGTGATCAATGTGTCACCGATCCGGGAGCTGGATGCGCTCGGGCACTTTGCGCGCTTCCTTGAGATGGGGCTGGTGACGCTGGACTGAGGTAGAGCCGCATCGCCTCGCGCCCGAGCCAGGTCGCGCGGATCCTCCAGAACGGATCGTTGACCACCACCGCCGCGACCGCGATCCTCGGCGCGCTCGCCGGCGCGTAGCCGACGAACCAGGTGTAGTCGCGAAACGGCTTCTTGTCGGCGAGCGAGCCTGTCTTCCCCGCCGCGTCGGGCAGTCCCAGCCCCCGCTCGTGGAAGATCCGCCGCGCGGTGCCTGACTTCACCGTCTGTTCGAGCATCGCTTGCAGCTGGGTCGCGGCCTCAACCGAGAGCACCCGCTCTGGCTCGACCGTCGGCGCCGGCGCATCGCACTCGAAGAGCACCGGCGGCCGCCAGAGCCCACCGTTGGCGGCGATCGACGCCAGCAGCGCCCCGTGCAACGGCGAGAGGAAGACGTCGCCGAAGCCGGCCCCGGCGAGCGCGAGGCCGAAGTCGTCTTCGGGGATCCCCGCGAGCGAGACATCGGTCGGCACCGGGAAGGGCACCGGGCTGTTGAAGCGCCAGGCCCTGGCCATCGCCGCCAGCTTCTCGTGGTCGAGGTGCTTCGCGGTGAGCTTGGCGAAGACGACGTTGAGGCTGCTCGCCATCGCCGTCTCGAGCGTGCTGCAGCGCGAGTCCTTGTCGGAGTCGAGCAACAACGCCGGGGTCAGCGTCCGCTTCCCGCCGTGAAAGCAGGTGCTGACGTCGGGGGTGACGCCCGACTCGAGCAGCGCCGAGGCGGTGACCAGCTTGAAGATCGACGCCGCCGGGTAGAGCGCCTTGGTGCACAGCCCGCGCATCCCCGGGTCGACCTCGCTGTGCTCCGCC
>JAYVRT010000645.1:0-1508 GCA_043776025.1 Archangiaceae bacterium
CGAGTGCGGGAACCCACTTGCGAAGTGAGATCTGTGCCTGCGACGACCCGGTCGGCTGGTACGAGAACAGATACACCAACGCGGTGCCGTCCCAGGCGCTCGGGCCGGTGTATTGGTTGAGCCCAGCAGGCCAGAAGTCGACGTCGATCGCGGCTCCTCCCTGCGCGGGAATCGCCGCCAGCTCGCGGCTGACCGTCGTCCCCACGGTGCGGGTCGCGGCGAAGACCAGGAAGTTGTCCGAGACCGCCATTGGGTACCACAGCTGAAGGGCGCCCGAGGTCGACCCCGATTGGAAGAGGAGCTGACTTTGAAGGCCCTGCCGGAACAGACCAACGCACTCCGTCTGCCCGCACCCTGCCGGGAGCGGAGCGAGGAAGTTGTACTGCCCGCAGCCTGCATCGGCCGCCAGGTTCGCGAGGTTGGGGATCACCGCAGCGCTCGCGCCACCTCCGACACCGCTTCCACCTCCGACGCCGCTTCCACCCCCGACGCCGCTTCCACCCCCGACGCCGCTTCCACCCCCGACGCCGCCATCTTCGATTCCGAGGAGCACTTCATGAGGCGGGACGAAACATCCGGCACTGAAGACGGCAACCGCGGCGACCGTCAGCGCGGCGCGGCTCAGTGTCAGTGCTGCGCGGAGTTCTGATGGGTTCATGCGGCCCCAAGTGCCCGAGCGCCCGGAAAGCTTCAGAGAATCGGCGCGACTTATAATCCGCGGTCGAGCGCCGCGCGCGCCGCCCAGAACCCGACCATTCCGTGCACGCCCGGGCCCGGAGGCGCCGAGGCAGAGCAGAGAAACAGCCGCGGGTTCGGCGTCGCCCAGGGGGTCAAGGAGACCTTCGGGCGGAAGAACAGCTGCAGGCCGTCGATGCCGCCGGCCGAGATGTCGCCGCCGGCGTAGTTGGCGTTGTTCGCCTCGACCTCGGCGGGCGACTTCACCGAGCGCGCGAGGACGAGGCGCCCAAACCCCGGCGCGAAGCGCTCGAGCTGGGCTTCGATCCGCTCGGTCATGTCGAAGGTGCTGCCGTTGGGCACGTGGCAATACGCCCAGAGCGTGTGCTGTCCGGCGGGCGCGCGGGTCGGGTCAAACAGGCTCTGCTGCGCCACCAGGACGTAGGGCCGAAGCGGCGGGGTGCCGTCGTTCACCTCGGTCTCCGACTGCGCCACCTGGGACAGCGTCCCCCCGAGGTGAATCGTCCCCGCGCGGCGGCAGGCCTCGGCGGTCCACGGCATCGGGCCCGAGAGCGCGTAGTCGAGCTTGAAGACGCCCGGCCCCGCGTGAAAGTCGGCGATCGCCCGGTGGTAGCGCGGCGGCAGCGCGTCGCCGCAGATCCGCACCATCACCTTCGCGCTGGTGTCGAAGAAGACCGCCTTCGCCTCGGAGAGCTGGGCGATCGACTCCACCGGCGTCGACGCGTGGATCTCTCCGCCCAACGACTGGAAGTAGCCGATCAACGCGTCGGTGAGCTTCTGCGTGCCCCCGCGCGGCGTGGGCCAGCCGACCG
>JAYVRT010000646.1:0-1506 GCA_043776025.1 Archangiaceae bacterium
CCGACGAGCTCGCGGCGATTGATTCGATCGCGCCGAAGGGGGCCGCCGCCGGGCTGCGCTACCCGGAGCGGATGATGGGCGCGATCGCACGCTGAAGAAACGCAGAGTCTGCGGCGGACGATCCGATGCCTCGTCTGGCCGGTCAGCCTTAAGAGCAAGAGCTCGGCCATTAGCCACGGGCCTTGTCGAGGGCACTTGCGGGACGGCAGCCCGGGTCGGCAGCGCTGCCTGGGTGACGCGTGACTTCGGCTGGTTGGTGGGGAGGCCCACGGCTGAGGTACACCGCGCAAATGCCGCGCTGGTGCCTTGCCGCGTTGATCGCCCTTACCGGGTGTGGCCGGGCGCCAGCCCCTACCACGGTGATTCGAGTCCACTACCCTTCCGCCGGCAAGCAACTGGCGCTGCGTGGCTCCCGGGCCCCGTTGGGGTGGGACAAGGGCGCCGCGATGAACTGTGGTCCTGACGATCTGTGGAGCCTGTCGCTGTCCGGCGTCGAAGCGCCGATCGAGTTCAAGCCGGTGCTCGACGGGATCACGTCCAGCCGGGGCCCGAACTACCAAGTGCAGCCCGGGCAGACGATCGACATCTACCCCCACTTCACGGTGACCACGGGCGAAGTCTCGAAGCGGTGGCCGGCGTTCACCTCGAACATTCTCGGAAACACCCGCACGGTCTGGATCTACCTGCCTCCGACTTACCTCGAGAACCCGCGGGCCCACTTCCCGGTGCTCTACATGCAAGACGGGCAGAACCTGTTCGACCCGGCGATCGCCTACGGAGGGACCCCTTGGTGGGTGCAACGAACGATCGACGCCGCGGCCGAGTCGGGCGCGTTCGCCGAGGCGATCGTGATCGGCCCCGAGAACACCGCCGACCGCACCGCCGAGTACACCCCGGTGATCGACCCGAGCCACACCGACGGAGGCAAAGGGGCCGCCTACCTGCGGATGCTGATCGAAGAGCTCAAGCCACGGGTGGACGCCGAGCTCCGCACCCTGCCGGGCCGCGGGACGACGGTGATCATTGGATCGTCGCTCGGAGGACTGATCTCTTCCTACGCGGGGATCACCCGATCGGAGACCTTCGGCGTCGTCGGGATCATGTCCCCCTCGACCTGGTGGGCGAACAACGTGATCCTCTCGATGGTGCCGATGACTCCGGCGGCGCCACGCCCCGATCGGATCTACCTCGACAGCGGAGACTCGGGCCCCTCGAACGACGACGTCACCCAGACAGCACAGCTGGCCGACGCCTACCGCGCGCTCGGCTACTCCGAGGGGACCAACTTCAAGTACGTCGTCCAGGCGGGCGCGACGCACAACGAGCTGTACTGGGCCGAGCGGCTCCCCGAGGCGTTGAAGTTTCTGCTCGGGCCGCGCTGATCAGCGGACGTCGATCGCCAGCTGGTAGTCGAACTGCCCGGCGGGGTTCGTCGGCCCCTGGGCAAACGGGGAGGCCTCGACCTGCAGATAGTAGGTCCCCGCCGGCAGGTGGCTCGCGAAGGGG
>JAYVRT010000647.1:0-4765 GCA_043776025.1 Archangiaceae bacterium
GTGAGCGCGTCGGCCAGCATCCGCTGGGTGGCGCGGTCGTCGTCGACGATGAGAACGTTTACGGTGTCAGACCGAGACAAGGTGGCCGCGCAGCATAGCCGCGCCGGTTTGGGTTCGTCAGAGGGAAGTGTTGCCCTTGAAATTTCGTACTAAAGGGCAGCGTCAAGGAGCCACCATGCGCCACGTCCTGCTCGCCCTCACATTGCTGTCGGCAACCTCTTTTGCCCAGGGCACCGAGGCGCCCGCGGAGGCCGCCCAGCCCGAGGCGACCGCCGATACCCCCGAGGCGAGGGCGGCGAAGGAGCTGGTGACGAAGTACCTCAGCGCGATCAAGGCGAAGAAGTGGGCCGATGCGAAGAAGTTCATCCACCCGCAGACGATCACGGTGATCGCCGACCACAAGAAGCGGCTGGGCAAAGAAGACCACGCGATGGCGCCCTGGGCGGCGGAGAAGACCGAGTACTACCTCAAGGAGTTCAAGGTCACCGGTGCCCGGCTCGCCCCGCTGGGGACGGTGATCGTCGAGACCAGCGAGGACAACTTCCAGGTCGAGGAGAAGGGGAGCGCCGTCGGCGACCTCGCCAGCTACCTCGTCGGCACCAAGGACAAGAAGCTGTACGTGGTGGACAAGAAGCGGGGTGAGGGCTTCCCCGCCGACTCGATCAAGATTGGCTACAAGGGCTACTTCGACAAGATCGCCAAGGTCGAAGAGAAGGCCGAGTAGCTCAGGCCGACAGCGAGGGCAGCTGGGCCTTCGCCTTCTCGATGTCGACTTCGTGCTTGAGCACCAGGTTGAGCGTCGAGGCGAGCAGCTCCGGGGTGAGCGCGTCGGCGTTGAGCAGCGCCAGCGCCTGCGCCCAGTCGAGCGTCTCGGAGATCGACGGCGCCTTCTTCAGCTCGAGCTCCCGCAGCTTCCCCACCGCCTCGACCACCTGAGCGGCCAGCGTCTGCGACACCTGGGGCAGGCGGGTGCGGAGGATACGCAGCTCGCGCTCCCGGGTCGGGTAGTCGATGTGGAGGTGGAGGCAGCGGCGCTTGAGGGCGTCAGACAGCTCGCGGGCGTTGTTGCTCGTCAGCACCACCCGGGGAATGTGCCGGGCCTTGATCGTCCCCAGCTCAGGGACGGTGACGGCGTTGTCTGCCAGCACCTCGAGGAGGAAGGCCTCGAACTCCGGGTCGGCCTTGTCGACCTCGTCGATCAGCAGCAGCGAAGGCTGCTCGGACATCAAGGCCTTGAGGATCGGGCGGGGCAGGAGGAAGCGCTCGGAGAAGAAGACGGCGTCGCTCTTGGCAACCCGGTCGGCGGCGGCCTCGAGCGTCGCGGCGCCCTGCAACAGCTCTCCGATCTTGTCCTTGAGCAGCTGGGTGTAGAGCAGCTGCTTGGCGTACTCCCACTCGTAGAGCGCCTTGGCCTCGTCGAGCCCCTCGTAGCACTGCAGCCGGATCAGCTCCCGGCCAGTGGCCTGGGCGAGGGCGCGGGCGAACTCGGTCTTCCCCACGCCGGCCGGGCCTTCGACCAGCACCGGCTTCTCCAGCCGGTCGGCGAGGAAGGCGACGGTGGAGATCTCCTTCGACGGCAGATACCCCGTCAGCTCGAGGCGCTGCAGGGCGTCATCGACACTCTTCAAGGAGACGCTCATCGGTTTTCACCTTACCCGACAGGGGAGGGTTTAACGCGCCCCATGAGTCAAAAGCTGCGGCGGAAATGACAGCACTCCTCAGAGAAACGAGTGGACCGTGAATGTCTCAGTCGGGCCAACCGTCTTGATTTCTTGAAGCGATTGATGTCGGCGCGATCGGCATGGGCGCTGCAGCGATGATGGCGTGAGAGGCGGAAATTCCAATGGCAGCGGTGATTCGAGTGGTGGTGATGCTGGTGATGGCGGTGATTCCGGGCGGACTGCTGGTCTTCTCGGCGTTCGTCCTTGCGCGCCTGGTCGCTGCCCGCGTCCGTACCCAGCAGGGTCCCCATCGGCTCAGCCAAGCCGTGGCGTCGATCGCGGTCCGGGATGTCTGGAACGAGACCCGCCGCTCGCTCTTGTAGGTGTGGGTAGGCTAGAAGCGCGCGCCATGAACTTTCCCTGGCGGCTGGCGCTCTCGAGCGCGGTGGTGGCGGCACTCTGCGCATGTCCCGCGGGAGGACCGGCGGTCTGCGACAAGGCCGACAGCATCGATCTGACGAAGAAGGCCGGGGACTGCGCCGGGCTCGATCTGAGCAAGCCCTACGGCGACAAGGCGACCTGCACCAGCAAGGTCAAACCCTGCAGCCAGGCTGAGCAGGCCACGTTGCAGTCGATGCTGGTGTGTCTCGACAACCTCGCCGTCTGCAGCGCGGCGAAGAAGGACACCTTCCTCTCAGGCCAGGCTTCGTGCTTCTCCGGGGCCAACGGGCTGACCGAGGCGTGCCGGGTTTCGGTGTTCGGCAACGTCATCCCCCACCAGGACGCGGGGATGCTGGATGCGGGTCCGCCGGTGGATGCTGGGAGGCAGCCGGCGCCCTCGGGCGGCTCGGCCCTCGACTTCATCGCGGTCGCCGACGAGTCGGGGTTCGCCTTTGCCTGGAGCGCTCGGCAGCCGGCGGCGGTCTTCCAGTGGGAGCTCAACACCTTCGATTTGAGCGGTGACGGTGGGCGGCTGCCGGAGATCTACCTCACGCCCGGTACGACCCGGGTGTTTGAGCAAGCGGGGCAGGGCGTACGTCGGTACTACCTGGCGGGCGTCGACGTGAACAAGCTGCAGATCTACGGCGACGCCCCTGACGCGGGGCCGGTGGTAGTCGACGCCGGGATGACCTGCATGAGGGCCACGGACTGTCCGCCGGATCGCGTCTGCGACCTCGGCCAGTGCAAGGAGCAGAAGTGCCAGTCGGGCGGCGCGAGCACGTGCCCGGCGGGGTACAACTGCTTGCCGGCGAACATGAACTGCGTGCGGGCGTTCTCCGACGCCGGCACGCTCGACGCCGGGATGGCGCCCGACGCCGGCGGGGTCTTCGTGACGCTGCCGATTCTTTCCGAGGCGGTGGTGGTGGCGACGGGGAAGCCGGGTCTGAGGGATGGAGGGACCTACGAGTTCCCTACGTACTCCGTGGGTAACTTCGCCGCGCTGCACCCCAGCCTGATCGCGGTCGACTCTGCCCGGCAGTTCGTCTCGGTGGAGCAAGCCAACGCCCCTTTCGGTCACCTGACCACCCGGCGTGGCCAGGAACTGGTGGACGACTTCGGCACCACCTCGTCGATTGACACCGTCGGCACCCGGGTGCGGTTGGCCTACGTCGCCCAGAGCGACACGGTGTTCGCCTGCTACAACGTCGGCCGCGGAGTGCGGGTGCGGCGCAGCCGGGACCTGGGCAAGACGTGGGGCTCCGACGCGGTCACGCTCGATCCGACCGACGACGGCGGCTTCTCCTCCCGCTTCACTGACTGTGCGATCGGCGCGTGGAAGAACGGCGGAGCGATCCTCGCCTACGTCGAGGACGACGCGATCGCCGTGCGCACGGTGAGCGAGACGCTCGCGATCTCCGATCCGCCCGAGTACGTCTTCCAGTCGAGCCCCACCGACGGCGGCGGGGCGAACGTCTATCAGCCGACGCACACCACGATCGCGACGCTGCCCGGCGCGCTCGCCGACGGCGGCATCGGGTCGATTGTGCAGATCGGCTTCACCGCGACGCGGGTCAGCGGCTCCGGGGCGGACACCGAGGTGTATGGCCTCTACCGCGACGGCACCACCGGCACGTTCCTCCCGGCGAAGGTGATCAACGACAAGGGCGACCACATGGGCACGGTGCTCGCACAGGACAACGTGACGATCGCCATCGATCCGTTCGGGCGCTCGGTAGCGGCGTACGTCTCGGCGGAGAGCGGCCCGAGCGGGCCCTACAACACGATCTACACTTCGCTCTTCGTCCGCTCGTCGAACCCGCAGCTGGATCACACCTGGATCACCGGCTCGGACCTGACCGTCTTCGCCAAGGACGTCACCGGAACCAACTTCTACGTCTTTCCCGCGCGCGCCGCGGCCGACGTCTGGGACGCGTTCTCGCCTTCGCTGGCAGTGACCAAGGCGGGGAAGATTTTCCTCGGGATTGTGGCCGGCAAGCGCGCCGGCGGGGGCAACGACTTCCGGATGTACATGACCGGCTTCGACTTCGCCGCCCAGTCGCCGATCGGTGGCAAGGGCTGGTTCGTGCCACCGGCGCTCAAGCTCAGCGACACCCGGGTCCGCGACCCGCGCCCGAGCAACAACGTGATCCCGTTCAACACCGCGGTGATCGCCGCCGACTCGCAGCTCTCCGTCTACGGCGTCTTCATCGAAGGCATCGGCCAGTTCGGCGAGATCGAGAACCGCGCGATCTACGTCAGCCGGCCGTAGCAAAGGTTTGCGCCGGCACCTGGCCAGACTCTTGTGTCGCCGAAACTCACCAGGAGTTGGGTGCAACTGTACGGTGCCTCCCTGACACCCATCGGAAACCCGGCCAGTTACGCGTGCGGTAACCCAGTGTGACCCGAGTGACCCGGGTGACCCGAGCAACCGAGTAACCGAGCAACCGAGCAACCGAGTAACCGAGTAACCGAGTAACCGAGAAACCGAGTAACCGAGAAACCGAGTAACCGAGTAACCGGGTAACCGACACCCGTGTGCAGGGGAGGACTGCAGCCGGCTTTTCGGAAACGAGTAGGCGTTTGGCGCGGCCGCGATCAGCGTGAGCGGGCATCGAGCCGACCGGCCGCGCTAAACGTCAAGTTGAACGAGGCCGCGCAGCTGG
>JAYVRT010000648.1:0-4765 GCA_043776025.1 Archangiaceae bacterium
CCAACCCGGGGCCGATCGACCAGCTGGAAGCGCTGCGCCGGCGGCGAGCGTCGGTGCTCGACGCGGTGAAGGAGCAGTTCGTCTCGCTGCGCGAGCGGATCTCCGTCGGCGATCGGCTCCAGCTCGACGCCCACCTGCAGCGGGTGCGTGACCTCGAGGTGCGGCTGACCGCGCTCCCGCCGGTCGAGGCCTGCCGCACCGGGATTCAACCACCGGTCACCGCCTGGCAGACCGAGGCGGCGATGCCCGACGTCTCCAGGCTCCAGCTGGACCTGCTGGTCTTCGCCTTCTCGTGCGACCTGACCCGGGTGGCGTCGGTGATGTACTCCGACGCGAAGAACCACATCGCGCTGCCCTTCCTTCAAATCACCGGCGACGTGCACAACATCTCCCACCTGTCTGACGCCGACCCGACGCGGGTTCAGCTCGCCCACCGCGACGGCTGGCAGGCGGAGCAGCTGGCCTACCTGCTCAAGGCGCTGCAGAACACCGCCGAGGCGGGGGGCAACCTGCTCGATCGCACCCTCGTGCTCTGGGGCAGCGAGGTCAGCAAGGGCAACCTCCACTCGCACACCGACATGCCGTTCCTCCTCGCCGGCCGCGGTGCGGGCTTCAAGATGGGGCGGGTGGTGTCGTTCAGCTCGCGGCCGCACAACGACCTGCTGGTGTCGCTGCTGCAGGGCTACGGCGGCACCCAGGCGGTGTTCGGCGACCCGCAGTACAACACCGGGCCGCTGACTGGGCTCACCGGCTGAACCCAGACGAGGGCGCTTCAGACAGGCTGAGTCTTCACCCTGCTTCGAGCCGTGACGGCTATTTCCGCTGGCCCTTGTGCTTCCCGCGGTTTCCCCTGCCACGATCGGAGTCGTGCTCCTCGATCACTGTGTGGTGCTCCACCACGACCGGTCCAGGGACCAGGACCACCGGCGCTGGGACGTGAACGTGAACGGTGGGCACCGGCGGCGCCGGAAGCACAACGGTCACGTCCTGGGCGAAGGAGGAACCGGCTGCGAACAGCGCGGCGAGCGGGAACCAGCGGAACGATCGAGGCATGAAGCTCCTTTGACGAGAGAGACCTGACGATCACCCGTGCAAGGGCAAGCCCACGCCCGCGCTCCAGAGATCATTGAGGTTTCCCTGCGGCCACTGCGCCTCGTCAACGACGACCCGCCTTGAAAGCGTTGCGCTGCCCCACGGGTGTGGCGTTCTTGTTTGGCGCTCAGGCCCCGGGGGAACCCGGCGGTCGCACCTTCACGGCCGCTTCATCGCCGTGCGTTACTTGCCGTTGATCAGCTGGCGGAACAGGCCGAGCGCGGCGCCGCCGAGCACGTCGGGCAGGCTGACCTTGCCGGGGGTGACCGGAGGCGACCAGCTGTTGGGGATCTGGCCGTCGACGAAGAGGCTCTTCGCGTCATCGAAGGTGAAGAACTTGTGGCCATCCTTCGCGGTCTGGCCGAACACCTGAAGGACGATCGCGAACTCCGTCTGACCGGTGACGCGGCCGCGCAGACCCGGGTCCTCTTTCGCGAAGTGCTCGTTGGCGTCGGCGAGGTCCTTCGCGGTCAGCGTCTTGCCGTCTTTGCTGAAGGACTTGAGGATCTCGAAGCGCTCGGGGTGAACGCCGTTGGCGCGAATGCCGGTGCTTCCGGTGTGGTCGAGGTTCGAGCCGTTGAGCTTGAAGAGGTTGAACGACCCGGGAATCGAATCGGTGTTGTCGGCGCCGTGGGTGAGGACGGCACGGACTCCCGCGCTCGGGCCAAGGCCACTGAGCGCGCGCTCGAGGTCCGGAATCTTCACCGTGCCGTCTTTTGCGGCCTTCAGCATCCCGGCCTGGAACATCCCGGCGAGGGCGGGGCAGGGGATCTTCTTGGCGAGCGCGGCCTTCTCCTGCGGCGAGAACGGGCTCTCGACCTGGTGCGGTGCGACGAAGCCGTGGTGCGCGCCTTCGAGGTCCGTCGGACCCGCGGCGGCTGGACCGCTGAAGCCCGTGGCCGGCTGCGCAGCGACCGTCGGGGCCGCGGTGGTCGGCTTCGCCGGCTCGGTGGCTTTCGCCGGGGTGTTGACCGAAACGGAGGCGGCGTCGGTGGGGCGGATTTTCATTTCCCCCGAGACCTAGCACAGCGCGGGCCCCGGGCGCTGGCCCCGAAACGGCTCTCGATGACCCGAGGCGTGCTCTTTTGGGGGAAGCTCACCCACCCGGTCCGGTGACCCGGTTGATCGCCAGCATGAAAACAGTTACGTACCAATGCTTCGAAAGAGCCCGCAGACCGGAGCCCCGAATGCCCCCCTTCGAATTCCACTCAGGTCGCACTTAATGGCGCCGGTCAAAGGTTCCGGCGCCGCCCCCGTCGCGGTCCCGACCCCTCGCGAGAAGGTCACCGCCCCCAGGCCGGCGGTCGCCGCGCCCGTCGCGCAGAAGGCGCAGGGCTGGGGCCAGCCGAAGACCAACCCAACCTCCAATGGCGCCTGGGCGCCCGGGGCGCAGAAGCAACCCCCGCAGCAGCGGCCCGACACGACCCGCGTGGCTCTGGAGAAACCCACAGCCCTTGCCCAGCCCGCGAAGCCGGCGGGGGCGGTCGAGACCCAGGTCACCGACGCGCTGAAGACGGTGAAGCCGCAGGTGGACCAGGTGCTCACCGAAGCGCTCCAGGGCTCGAACGTCGAGAAGCAGGGCATGGCGGTGCGGCCCGCCGACGTGCTGCGGCAGGTGAAGAGCGCGGACATCAACGTGAAGCTGCCGATTCGCGCCGGCGAGTCGCTCACCGGGCCGCTGGGAATCAAGATGGCGAAGGCGCTGGCGAACACCACCGTCTCGATGCAGCTGAAGGCGCAGGACGGCGTGCTCGACTTGAAGAACGCGAAGGTGACGTTCGACCCGCCGCTCGACGGCCCGCTGTGGACCGAGGTCCCGAAGGTCTCGGTGCAGAACGGCAAGGTCACGATTCAGGTCACCGGCTTTCCGGACATCAACGTCGGGCCGAAGCTGCCCTCGGACATGAAGGGCCTCGCGGGCACTCTGGAAGAGCTGAACCAGGGCGGCGCGGTGAAGGCGGGGGTGCTCGGCATGGACCTGGTGAAGGTGAAGGTCCCGGGCGAAGTGGCGGGCGCTGGCAAGACCGTCGGCGACGCGGCCGACAAGCTCGGCCACTTCATCGACGGCGCGCGGTCCGGCGAAGCGTCGATCTCGATGAAGAACGTGACCCTCGAAGGCGGCAAGGTCGGCCTCGGCGGGAACAACTCGATTGAGCTCGAGAAGGGCTCGAAGCTGGAGATGTCCGGCTCGCTCAACGATCTGCGGATGACCGGCAACGTCGGCTTCAAGAACCTCGGCCTCAAGCAGGAAGGCGTCGAGCTGAAGGGCGGCCGGGGCTCGGCGCAGATGGAGGTCCGCTTCCAGCAGGCCAACGGCAAGGGGAACGTCACCACCAAGTTGGACAAGCTGAACCTCGCGGTGGAGTCGGTCGTCACCCAACGCAAGAACGGCGACTCGATTTCGCTCGGTCAGGGCGTGCTCAAGAACGGCAGCATCGAGCTGAAGACGGCGATCAGCGGCGACGGACTGGTTCCGACCCGGCCGGGCGCCGCGTCGCTCGAGCACCTGTCGATCGAGCGGTTCGAAGGGACGATCAAGGCGGCGCAGCTCACCATCCCCGACGGCAAGGACACCGCCCAGGTGAGAGTCGAGTCGGCGACGATGAAGGGCTCGCTGAAGATCGACGCCGACCGGATTCTGCTCGACGGCGATCTGACGAACCTCAAGGCCGAGGTGAAGGATTTCCAGGGCGGCGCGCCCGGCGTCGACCTCGACCTCCAGCGCATCGGGCTCTCGGGCGGCGGCGCCGTGAAGCTCGACACTGAAAACGGCCTGTCGATGAAGGGCCAGGTGAAGGTGGACGCGGAGATCGCCCACGCGACGCTCGGAGCCAAGGGCGGTCCTTCGACCGAGCTCGCCGGGGGCTCGAAGATGAGCATCACCGCCCAGAGCGTCGACGTGACCCGCGCCGCCTTCAGGGCGACCGGCAGCGCCGACGTCGACCTGAAGCTCAAGAACCTCGAGGTCGGCTCGGTGGGCGTGAAGGTCAAGGCGTCCGAGGCCTCGGTGAAGGGCAAGGTCGGCGAAGCGACCATCGACTCGACGCAGGGCCTGTACCTGGCGAAGACCGGAAAGATGGCGATGAACGCGACGCTCAGCGGCGGCCAGATTTCGCTCGGCAGCGGCCTGAAGGTCGAGCTCGCGGCCGGCACCCAGATGGAGACCGCGCTCACCCGCGCCGCCTTCGGCAACGGGCGGGTCGAGGCCGAGTTCTCCAAGGGCACCAAGATCGACGCGACGCTGCAGTCCGGCAGGGTCCAGGTCACCGCGCCGAATGGTCAGCCGGTCGCGCTCAATCTCGGCGCCGGCACCACCGCGCACTTCGAGTTCGATCAACTCTCGTACGACTCGAAGGGCGTTCCCGCCGCGCAGGGCCGGATGGAGCTGAGCGCCTCGCTGTCGAGCCAGAGCGTGGATCTCTCCGCGGTCGAGAAGCTGACCCAGACCCACCTCGACGGCGCGAAGAAGGTCTCCGCGCAGCTGAAGGTGAAGAGCGACTTCACCATTCGCCAGGACAAGACGTTCGAGATCGATCGAATGCGGTTCGCGGTCGAGTCCGAAGTCGGCAAGGTGTCCGGCAAGCTCGAGTGACGCGGTCCCCCCCAGGGGCTGCTGAACGAAGAAACTTCTCTTCCCCCCGCGGGTTGAACCCCACATGCGCACCTCGTTTTT
>JAYVRT010000649.1:0-4764 GCA_043776025.1 Archangiaceae bacterium
GATGATGTTCTCGACGTCCTCTCCGACGTAGCCGGCCTCGGTGAGGCAGGTGGCGTCGGCGATGGTGAAGGGGACGTTGAGGATCCGCGCCAGCGTCTGGGCGAGCAGCGTCTTCCCCGAGCCGGTGGGCCCGAGCAGCAGGATGTTCGACTTCTGCAGCTCGACGTCGTCCATCGCTACTTTGGACTCGATGCGCTTGTAGTGGTTGTGCACCGCCACCGAGAGGACCTTCTTCGCCCGCTCCTGGCCGATCACGTACTCGTCGAGGATGACCTTGATCTCGGAGGGCCGGGGGATGCGCAGCCGGGTGTCCTTCTGCTCCTCGCGATCGATCTCCTCGGCGATGATGTCGTTGCACAGCCCGATGCACTCGTCGCAGATGTAGACCGTGGGCCCCGCGATCAGCTTCTTCACCTCTTTCTGCGACTTCCCGCAGAACGAGCAGCAGAGCGTCTGATTGGAGTCCTTCCCGCCGCCTACATTCTTCGTCGCCATCGTCCCTCGAGCCTAACGGCCTGGGCCGCCAGTTGCGAATCGCCTACTTCTTGTCCCCGGGGGTCGACGGCTTCTTCTGGGTGACGACCTCGTCGATCAGCCCGTACGCCTTGGCCTCGCCCGCTCCCATGAAGAAGTCGCGGTCGGTGTCCTTCTCGATCCGCTCCATCGGCTGGCCGCTGTGCTTCTGGAGGATCTCGTTGAGCCGCTGCTTCATCCGGATGATCTCTTTGACGTGGATCTCCATGTCGGTCGCCTGCCCGCGTGCGCCACCCAGCGGCTGGTGGATCATGATCCGCGCGTTGGGGAGCGCGTGCCGCTTGCCCTTCGCGCCCGCCGCCAGCAGCACCGCGCCCATCGACGCCGCCTGGCCGATGCAGATCGTCGAGACCTGCGGCTTCACGTATTGAATCGTGTCGTAGATCGCCAGGCCCGCGGTCACCGACCCGCCGGGGGAGTTGATGTAGATGTTGATGTCCTTGTCGGCGTCCTCGGACTCGAGGAACAGCAACTGGGCGACGATCACGTTGGCGACGTCGTCGTCGATCTCGGTGCCGAGCATCACGATCCGGTCCTTCAGCAGCCGGCTGTAGATGTCATACGACCGCTCGCCGCGGTGGGTCTGCTCGACGACGTAGGGGACGGGCATATAGGGCATGGCCTCTCCGAGAAGGGTTCAAACCGACTTACGCATACGTAGCGTTCGACTTCAGGAATTCAATCGTCTTTTGCTCGCGGGCGCGGCTGACCAGCGCCTTGCGCTCTTCCTCGTCCTTGTAGTGCTTGCGCACCGTCGACAGCGGCTGGCCGGTCTCGTTGCTGACCTCTTCCAACTTCTTCTCGAGCTCTTCGTCGGAGACCTCGAGCTTCTCCTGCTTGCCGATCGCCTCGCAGAGCAACTGCCCGCGCACCTCGAGCTCCGCCTTGGGCCGGAACTCCTCACGCAGCTTGTCGAAGTCGAGGCCGAGCTGGCGCGGGTCCACCCCACCCCGCGCGATCGCCCGCAGCGCGCCGTCGAGCATCAGGTCGACCCCGCGCTCCACCATCGCCTTCGGCAGCTCGAACGCGTTCTTTTCCACCAGCGCCTTGAACAGGCCCTCGCGCTCGTCGTTGCGCACCCGGGACTCGGCGGCCTTCTCCAGGTCCTTGCGGATCCGCGCCTTGAGGTCGACGAGGTTGCCGGCGCCGCCGGTCTTCTCGGCGAACGCATCGTCGAGCGGCGGGACCTTCTTCTCCTTCAGCTCCTTGAGCGTCACCTTGAAGGTGGCGATCTTGCCCTTGACCTCTTCGACCCGGTACCCCTCGGGGAACTTGTAGTCGATGTCCTTGATCTCGCCGACCTTCATCCCTTCGATCTGGGGCAGGTTGGCGTCGATCAGCTCGCCCGCGGCGACCTCGACGGTGATGTCCGAGCCCTTGTTGCCGGCGAACTCCTTACCCTCGCAGGTCGCGGTGAAGTCGATCACCGCCATGTCGGCCAGCTGGGCGACGTCACGGCCCTCGACCTTCTCCAGCGTGGTGAGGTTCTGCTGCATCTTCGAGAGCTGCTCGGTGACCTTCTCCTCCGCCACCGCGCCGTCGATCTTCGCAAGCTTCAGCCCCTTGTAGTCCTTCACCGCGAGCACGGGCTTGACCTCGACCCGGGCGGTGAACGCGTAGGGGCCGTTGGGGTTCAGCGTCGTCGAGGAGATGTGGGGGTCGGCGACGGCCTCGACCTTGTGCTCTTTGATCGCGTCGAGGAACGCGCGGGCTTCGACCCGGCGGATGACGTCGGTCTCGACGTCCTGCTTGAAGCGCTGCTCGAGGATCCGCCGCGGGACCTTACCCGGCCGGAAGCCGGCGATCTTCACTTCGCGCGAGAGCCGCCCATAGGCATTGTTCAGCTCCTGGGCGACGAACGACGCGTCGACCTCGATGGAGAGGCGGCGCTCGATGGATGAAACCTCTTCGACCTGGACCTTCATTGGGGACTGCCTCGCGTTTGAAATGAGCCACGAGGCTTAGGCAATGCTGTCTAGCGGGTCAACGACTCCCCGCGCACCGCCCGAACGGGCAGGCGTTCAGGGCAGGCAGGCGGTCCGCAGCAGGACGGCGACGGTGCTGGTTCCGCTGCTGGTGCTCACCAGGTCGAGCGTGCCGTCTCCGTTGAGGTCGCGCGCCAGCACCGCCTGGGGGCCAATGCCCGCCGGGTAGCGCAGCGTGGGAGCGAACGTGCCCAAGCCGGTGCCGCGCAGCACCGCGAGGTTGTTGGCCCCGCTGACGGCGACGACGAGATCCACCTTCCCGTCGCCATCCAGATCCGCCGCGGTCAGCGAGGCCGGGCCCGGCCCGACGGGCAATTCGACCGCCGCCTGGAACGTGAGGTCGCCGTTGCCGCGGAGCACGCTGACGCTGTTGCCGGTCTGGTTGGTCACCGCCAGGTCCGGCTTTCCGTCGCCGTCGAAGTCGGCGCGCACCACCGCGCTCGGGCCGACCCCCACGGGGTAGTTCACCGCGACCTGAAAGGTGCCGTCTCCGTTTCCGCCCAGGACGCTGAGGTTGTCGTCCGTGCTGTTGGCGACGACGAGGTCGAGCTTGGCGTCGCCGTTGAGATCTCCGATGGCGATCGAGGTCGGCCCCGCGCCGGTGGCGTGGGTGGCGACCGGCTGGAACGTGCCGTTGCCGTTGCCCAGCAACACGCCGACCGCGTTGCCGCCGGTGGTGGCGACGATGAGATCCACTTTCCCGTCGCCGTTGAGATCCCCGTTGGCGATGAAGTGCGGCGGGCCCCCGGCGGCGAAGGCCACCGCGGGCTGAAACGTACCGTCCGCGTTGCCGAGCATCACGCTGACGTTGTTCGGCCCGGCGGCGTTGGCGGTGGCGAGATCCGGCCGGCCGTCGCCGTTGAAGTCGGCGGTGGTGATCGCCAGCGGCGTCGCGCCGACGGGGTAGATCACCGGCGCCCCAAAGCTGCCGGTCGCGGTGCCGAGCAAGACGTGAATCGCGCTGCTGTTGAGGTTGGTCACCGCCAGATCAGGGTTCCCGTCGGCGTTGAAGTCGGCGCTGGCGAGCGCGATCGGGTCGGCGCCCGTGGCGTAGCTCGCCGGCGCGCCGAACGCCCCGGTCCCCTTCCCCAGCAGCACCGACACCGAGGCGGGGCTGCTGTTGGGCGCGGCGAGGTCCAGCTTGCCGTCGTTGTTGAAGTCTCCGATGGCGATCACCGAGGTGCTGTTCCCGTTGGCGCCGATCGGGGTGGCGACTCCGGGCTGGAAGCTGCCGTTGCCGTTGCCCCTCAAGACATTGACCTCGCCGATGCTGCGGATCGCCAGATCGAGCTTGCCGTCGGCGTTGAAGTCGCCGAGCGCGACGAAGAGCGGGCTCGTCACCGGGTAGTTGACCGCCGCTCCGAACGTCCCGGTGCCGGTGCCGAGCAGCACGCTCGCGTTGCCGACGGTGGTCACCAACAGGTCCGGCTTGGCGTCGGCGTTGAAGTCGGCGATCGCCACCGAACCGGGAGACGACCCGGCGGCGTAGGCGACCAGGGCCTGAAAGGTGCCGTCGCCGTTGCCGAGCAGCACGCTCACGTTTCCGCCGAAGGAATCAGCGGCGACGAGGTCGATCTTGCCGTCGGCGTTGAGGTCCGCGGTGGCGACCGAGATCGGCCCCGTGCCCGCGGGGTAGTTCACCGCCGCCTTGAAGGTGCCATCGCCGTTGCTCAGCAGCACGCTCACGTTGTTACCGAAGGTGTTGGCGACCACCAGGTCCGGCTTTCCGTCGGCGTCGAAGTTGCCGGTGCCGATGAACAGCGCCCCCGCTCCCGCCGGGTAGGTGACGCCGGCCTTGAAGGTTCCGTCGCCGTTGCCCAGCAGGACGCTGGCGTCGTTGCTGCTGCCGTTGGAGGTCACCAGGTCCAGCTTCCCGTCGCCGTCGAAGTCGGCGGTGGCGATCGCATTCGGCCCGCTGCCCACCGCGAAGTTGCCGCCCACGGTGAAGGTGCCGTCGCCCTTGCCGAGCAGCACCCCGACGTTGCTGCTGCCCTGGTTCACCACCACCAGGTCGAGCTTCGAGTCGCCGTTGAAGTCGCCGCGCGCGACGGCGACGGGCGAGGTGCCCGTCGGCAGCTGGGGCGGCTCTCCGCCGAAGAGCATCGTCCCGCTGCACACCGGCGGAGAAACCGGCGTGACCGCGGTCGACGGCGCGGACGCGGGGCCGACGCCCTTGCGGTTGGTCGCGGTGACGGTGAAGGTGTAGGCGGTGCCGTTGGCGAGCCCGGTGACGTTGGCGGTGGTG
>JAYVRT010000650.1:0-4757 GCA_043776025.1 Archangiaceae bacterium
GAGTCTGTCGGCTTCACCTCGAGGGAGCCGACGGTCACCTTCCCCTCGGTGCAGACGAGGATCTCCGCGCCCCGGCGGGTGGGCTGGAGGCTGCGCCCCTGAAGGACGAAGCGGGACAGTCGGAACTCAGCCGCCGGGGTCCGGTAGACCTCCTCTCCGTCGGACGGCTCGGGCTCGAGGACGGCCACCTCCGCGGGGCGAAAGTCGAGCACCGCCAGCAGCTCGGGGACGTCGACGTGCTTCGGGGTGAGCCCGCCGCGCAGCACGTTGTCCGAGCTGGCCATCACCTCGACCGCGAGCCCTCCGAGGTAGGCGTGAAGGTTTCCCGCAGGCAGGTAGATTGCCTGCCCGGGTTGAAGCTCGAGGTAGTTGAGCAGCAGCGCGCTGACGACGCCGATGTCCCCGGGGTAGAGCTTGTTGAGCAAGACCGCGTTGGCGCACTCCTTTTCCCAGTGGCCCGTGATGCCCTTCCCCGCGGCGACCACCGCCTCGACGAGCACCGCCGCCTCGGACTTCGGCAAGGTCATCAGCCAGGCGAAGGTCGGCTGGAGCCCGGCCTTCAGCCGCGCCGCGAGCGCGCTCTGGCCGAGCGCCTCGAACAGCTCGACCGTCTTGCCCACCTCGCGAAAGCCGCAGAGCGCGCGGAACGCAGTGAGGGCGCAGAGCAGCTCGGGCTTGTGGTTGCAGTCCTTGTAGTTGCGGTGGGGCGCGGTGAGCGGCACGTTGGCGGCGTTCTCGCGATCGAACCCGGCGCGGGCCTGGGCGAGGCTCGGGTGAGCCTGGAGCGACAGCGGCTGGGCGGCGGCGAGGAGCTTGAGCAGGTAGGGCAGCTTCACGCCCCAGCGGAGCATCACCTCGGCGCCGAGCGTCGACCCGGGGGCGGCTTCGAGCACCTCGATCAGCGTCTGGTTCAGGATCCGCGAGGGGGCGATCGGGTGGGCGCCCATCCACACCTCGGCCTCGGGCGACTCGGAGGGCGGCCGGCCGCCCAGCTTCGCCAGCAGCTCTTTGCTGCCCCAGGCGTAGGGCTGGGTGACGTTGGTGAGGCGCTCCATCGGACGCATCCTATCTGCGCTATACGGCGCGCGTGGCTCTTCCGCTCTGGGCGCGCGTCGTTCTCAGCTTCGCGGTACGGGTCGGCTGCTACGCGGTGATGGTGTGGGTGTTGCTGTGGGCCGAGGCCCGGCCCGCACCCGGGCAGCTGCCGGACGCGGTGCTGGAGCGGGTGCCTTACGTGCCGTGGATCGACAGCCACAACTACCTGCTGTGGCTGTTGGCGTACGTCCCGGTCGGGCTCTGGCTGCTGTGGACCGACGCCGAGCGGTTCATCCGATACATGATCTCCGCCGGGCTGGTGGCGCTGGCGCGCGCCGCCTGCGTCGTGGCGACGGGCCTGGGGCCGGTGCACGGCGCCGACGTCAACGCCGGGCTCTCCGACGAAGCGCGGCTCGAGGCGTTCTGGCGCATCGCCAACCCGCTGGGCTTCTTCGCCCCCGGCGGCAGCGCCCAGGTGTACCTGACCAAGGACCTCTTCTTCTCCGGTCACACCGCAACCACCTTCCTGCTGCTGCTGTACGTCTGGCGGTTTCCGAAGCTGCGCGCGGTGATGCTCGCCGGGCATCTGGCGGTGGTCGCGAGTCTGTTCTTCTCCCACCTGCACTACACGATCGACGTCATCGGCGCGTACGCCATCACCTTCTCGATCTTCTTCCTCCGGGAAGGCGAGCCGCGCCGGCTGCTCCACGGCGGGTCCGCCGACAGCCCCGCGGGCCCACGCTAAGGTGGGGCGGTGGCGCTTGGGGAATGGCTCAGGCAGGTGAGGGTCGGTACCTCGGTGCTGCGTCAGCGGGCGGCCAACGTCGCGGTGCTGATGGCGAGCCGCGAGCTGGTCGCGCTCAAGCTCGAGTCGAAGACGCACAGCGCGCTGGTGATCGAGCGGAACTGGTTGCGCAACGACTTCTTCTTCCTCGGGGGCAAGGCGCCGCGGGTCAAGGAGCTGTTTCGCGGCAACGCGGTCGAGCTGCTGCTGCAGCGAAACCGCCTGCGCGCCGAGGCAGATCTCGTCCAGGTCGTCGCCGCGCCGTGGAAGTTCTTCGAGGGCGCGCCGGGGACGGTTAAGTGGCACCGCTTCCTCTCGGCCCGGCTGCCGGTCGCCCCGACGCTCGAGGAGCAGCTGCAGCAGGTGCGCTCGAAGACGCAGCGCCAGGACTTGCAGGCGGCGCTGAAGGACACCGGCCTCGCCTTTTCGGTTTCGCGCAGCCGCGCCGACTTCGACCGGTTCTACTCTCAGCTCTACGCGCCCTTCACCCGGCAGGGCCTTGGGGCGCGGGGAGCAGTACTCGAGCCGAAAGAGGAGCTGGCCCGGGACTTCGCCGACGGCGGGACGCTGGTCTTCGTCACCCGCAAGGGCCGCCTCGTCGCGGGCGCGTTGCTGCTCGGCCAACGCCGCAACGGGCTGGTGTTTCACCGCAGCGGCTTCGCCCAGGCGGGCGGGCTGGGGCCCCGCGAGCTGGCGGCGCGGGTGGCGGCGCTGGACCTCGCCGTCTTTCGCTACGCGCACGACGAGAAGCTCGGCTGGGTCGACTTCGGCGACACGTCCTCGGTGCTGACCGACCCCCAGTTCGTCGACCGGCGCCAGCTCGGCTGCACCTTCGTCGCGACGCCGGCGTCTCCGGCGCTGATGCTCGAGGTGTCCGCGAAGGTGAAACCGCTGCTGTTCTCCGCGGCGCCGATGCTCACCGGAGATCCGGGCGACTTCGTCGCGCAGACCGGCCTGTCCCGCGCCGGCAAGGCGCAGCCTCAGCTGAAGAAGATCGCCGCCCAGTTCGAGGGCGCGGGGATCGTCAAGGTGGTCCTCTCCACCGACGCGCCACGGGACCTGCCGGCCCGGGTGCGGCAGGAGAAGCTGCTGCGCGAAGGCGCGGTGGGGCTTGAGCTTGAGCTCGACGAGATCAAGCCGCCCCGCCCTTCGGCGCGATGACGTCACCCGGCTGGTCGTTTCTGACCCGCCCGCACGGAGATCAACCGCGCGAATCGACGGTGAAGTCGCGCTGGTGCGCCTGCTGCATCCATCGGCTGCATGGGTCGAGCAATTCTCTGCGTCGCGGTCGTCTTCGGTGGGCTCGGGTGCGCGAGCGTGGCGCCAGTGGCGTCTGGGGCCGGCAAGGTGAGGCCAGTGGCGGCGGTGGATCTGCGGCGGTACCTGGGCACCTGGTACGAGATCGCGTCGATTCCCCAGCCGTTCCAGCGCGACTGCAGCGGCCCCACCGACGAGTACTCGATGCGGGACGACGGGCAGCTCACCGTGGTCAAGCGCTGCCGCCGCGGCGACGGGCTGAAGGTCGGCGAGGGCGTCGCGCGGATCATCGACCGCAGCTCCAATTCGCGGCTGGAGGTCAGCTTCTCCGGGCCGTTCTGGGAGGACTACTGGATCATCGACCTCGACCGCGACTACACCTACGCGGTGGTCGGAGATCAAAAGCGCGGCACGCTCACCGTGCTCAGCCGCGAGCCGACGCTGCCCAGCTGGACCTTCGCGGCGATCATGTCCCGCGCGATGGCGCAGGGCTACGACGTCACCCGGGTGAAGCTCGCCGAGCGATGACCTACCGGGGGCGCCTGCCCAGGTGACTGGCTTCGTCTGAACAAATGTCAATGTGCCCGCGGCGCCGCGCCGGCACTGTGCAGACCTCCCCGCAACCGAGGTCGTGATGAAATCCTCTGCGCAACGCTGGCTCGTCTTCCTCTCCCTGCTCGCCGCCGCCCTGGTGGTGGGAATGCTGTCCGTCTTCCTCGCGACCGGCGTCGGGCAAGATCCGCTGCAGTACGTCCACCCCGCGGCCGAGTACGCGGCGCTGCTGCTGCGAAACCCGCCGGTCCTGCGCGCCGTGCTCGGCCTCGACGACCTCTTCCTCGTCGTCTACAGCGCGCTCTTCGTCGTCCAGGGGTGGGTGCTCTGGGAGCGCGGAGCGGCGCGGCTGCTGATCACCATCGCCCTCCCGCTGCTGCTGGCGACGGGGCTCCTCGACATGCTCGAGAACTTCCACTTCCTCGCGATGCTCGCCGGCGCGGAGCAGGGCCACCTACCGGGTGACTCCCAGATCGCCGGGCAGGCAATCGAGAGCATGTTCAAGTTCCATGTCAGCTACCTCGGCCTGGTGTTGCTGGGCCTACCATCGGGGTGAGATGCCCACACTTCGCTGTGTCTGCGCGCCTTCTCCTCTCTGGCGCTCGCCCCCAAAACCGTGCGTTCTTGAGGGTTCACCCGAGGGGGTAACGCATGCAGCGAAGTGCTGTCGTCGTCGCGGCGGTGGTCCTGTCGTCGAGCTGTGGAGTGGTCGGGCCATCCGAAGAGCTGGGCAGCACGCAGCAGCAGTTGGCAACTCCGAAGGATCCGGGCGCGCTCCTGCGGGTGACGATGGACAGCAAGATCGGCGTGACGCTCGATGAGCTGTCGCCCGGCGATCGCAACCGGGTGGCGAACCAGATGCTCGCCAAGCCCGCCGCGTTCTGGAAGGCACGCGCGCAGACCCAGGCCGAGCACACCGGCTACCGGCTCACCTACCGCGGCTTTTTCTACGGCAGCGGCACCTCGGCGAATGGCTCGCGGCGGATGATGCCAATTACCCGGCCCGAGCAGTGGACCCTGGTGCTCGACCCCGCCGGTGCCCAGCGCCAAACCTTTCAGGGCCACGACGTGGTGATGCAGTCGTACTCGCTGTCGACCACAGTGCTGACCGACACCGACTCGCCCGGGT
>JAYVRT010000651.1:0-4749 GCA_043776025.1 Archangiaceae bacterium
GAGATCAGCAGCGAAGAGATCGACGAAGTGGCCGAAGAGCAGGCGGCCGACGAGCTGCGCGAGCTCGACGAGTCAGAGGTCGACCCGGTCGAAGGCGAAGGGCTGCTCACCAGCGCGCTCGACCCGTGGCTGGCCCAGCTGGCACACGGCTACTGCCCGCCGCTGCCCGACAACCTCAACCACACCCCACTTCCAACTACGTTTCCCGGGCGCGACGGGTAGGCGCAGACCCAACCTTCGAAGGCCCTATGATCAGCCCGCGAACGCGCTAGTCTAGCAAGCCTGCATGGAGCGCCGAGTCCTCATCGTCGAGAGTCAGAATGACACCGCACTCACCATGGCGTCTGTGCTCAAAGGAGCCGGCTACGCCACCTCGATCGCCGGCAGCGCTGCCGACGCCGCCCGAGAGCTCGAGAAGCGCCGACCCGATCTGGTCGTGCTGCGCGCCGAGCTGGTCGATCAAAGCGGCTTCGTGCTGTGCGGGGTGATTCGCAAAGGCAAGTTCGGCCAAAACCTGCCGGTCATTCTTCTGTCTGACGCGCCGCCCGCCACCCTCGAGCAGCACTCGCAGAGCGCGCACGCCGCCAACGTCTACCTGCCCATACCTTTCGAGATGGGCGAGCTGGCCCGACTGACCACCGAGATCGTGCCGCTGCCCGCCAATGGAGAGCAGGCTGGCGGCACCGACGACATGGACGAGTCGATCGACTCGGCCCTCACCGGCACTGGCCCCAAGCACGCCGAGCCGCCGCCCATGCCCCCGCCGATTCGCACCTCGGCGGGCGGGCCGCCCAAGCTGCCGCGCCGCGAGCGCCGCAGCGCCATCAATGACGAAGACCGCACCTTTCTCGATCGCACTTTTCAGTCGATCGCCGATCGGAAGGCCGAGCTGCTCGCCGAATCGAAAGAGGTCCGCCGCACCACCGGCGCCCGCCGCGACCTGATGGGCACCCCCGAGGGCAAGATCCAGCTGCTCCGGGACGAGCTGAAGATCCGCGAGGCGCAGATCGCCCGCATCTCGGAGATCTGGAGCGTGCGCGAGCGCGAGCTGCTCTCGGTCGAGGATCGCGTCAACGAGAAGGACGTCGAGATCCAGGGCCTGAAGATGCAGCTGGACGACGTCGTCCGCCGCTTCAACGACGGCCAGACCCTGGCCGTCGAGAAGGAACGCGACCACGGCCGGCAGATCGAGGATCTGCTGCTGCAGAAGTTCATCGGCGAGAAGGAAGTGATCGAGGTCGTCTCCGCCAAGGAGAAGGACATCAACGTCCTGCGGCGCGAGATCTCCAACAAGGACGAGGAGCTCGCCCGAAGAGCGTCTGAGCTCGACGCCCAGCAGAAGGAATACAGCGTCCTCGAGAAGGACTTCGGCACCGCGACCCTCGAGAGCGAGGTCCGGGAGAAGAGCCTCACCGAGACCGTGGCGATGCGGGAAATGGAGATCCTCGCGCTCAAGACCGAGCTCGACAACACCGGCAGCAAGCTGTCGGTGACGATCACCGAGCGCGACACCCGGTACGCCGATTACGACGGCCAGATCCAGGCGCTCAACGAGACGCTCGACAAGACCCGCGGCGAGCGCGAGAACACCGTCAGCCGCCTGCAGGAAGAGGTCCGCGAAGCGGTGGACCACCACACCCGCAGCGACGCCGAGATCGACAGGCTCCGTGCCGAGTCGTCGGACAACGCCGCCCGGTACGCCGAGAAGACCGGCGAGCTCGAGGGAGAGATCACCAGCTTCAAGACCCAGCTCGAAGAGCTCGGCGTCGCGAAGCAGGAGCTGGAGACCGATCTCACCGACAAGCTCACCCAGCGCCAGGGGCGCATCGAGCACCTCGAGAAGGAGCTCTCCGACACCGTCGAGCGCAAAGATCGCGAGGAGGCCGAGCTTCAGGCCCAGGTGCAGGAGAAGCTCGAGCGCATCGGCGAGCTCGAGGGCGAGGTCGAGGCCGGCAAGGCCGCGCTCGCCGACCGCGAGGCCGAGCTCACCGGCGAGCTGGGCGAGCTGGGCGCAAACAAGGAGCAGATGGAGGCGGACTTCACCGCCCAGCTGCAGGCCGCCAACTCGAACATCGAGCAGCTCACCGCGAGGGGCGCCGAGCTGACCACCACGCTCGAGGCCCGCGGCACCACCATCGACGGCCTCAACGCCGAGCTGTCCGATCGCGACGCCAAGCTCACCGACCTCGGCGACGAGCTGTCGAAGGCGAAGCAGACGATCGCCGACCGCGACGGGGAGATCAGCGCGCAGAAGGACGAGCTGACCCGGCGCGCCGAAGAGGTCCAGGGCCTCGAGGTCAACCTCGAAGACCGCGAGGGCCAGATCGAACGGCTCACCGCCAGCCTCCAGGCGTCCGAGGGCTCGCTCCAATCGACGCAGGCCACGCTGGCGCAGACTGGCCAGGCGCTCGAGGCGAAGACCCTCGAGCAGCAGCAGACCGCCGCCGCGCTGAGCACCACCCACGGCGAGTTGGAGAAGACCCGCAAGGAACGCACCGAGCGTGAAGGCGAGGTCCACGCCGCCCGCAACGAGATCGCCCGCGTCACGGGTCTGTTCCGCCAGTCGGAGGCCTCGAAGTCCGAGCTGGAAGAACGGCTTTCCGGCGAAATCGGCCAGCTGAAGAGCGCGCTGTCGGAGGCGACGGGCAACTACGAGGCCGAGGCCGCTGCCCACCAGGCGCTGCAGACCGAGACCACCCAGGAGATCGGCCAGCTCACCGAGGCGAGGGAAGCACTGGCAGCGAAGCTCGAGGCGACCCAGGTCGACCTCGCCGCGAACCAGAGCAACCTCTCCGACACCACCGCCCGGCTCAAGGCAGAGCTCGCCGCTCACGCCGCCACCCGCCAGATGCTCGAGGGCGAAGTGGTTCGCTTGACCGGGGAGCTCAACAGCGCCCGCGACCAGGGGCTGGATCTCAACGAGCAGCTCGCTGGGATCAAGCAGGAGCTTGGCCAGCGGGTCGCCGAGGTCACCCAGATCTCCGCCGGGCTCGCGCACGCTGAAGATGCCAAGGGCCACCTCGAAGAGCGGATCGCCACCCTCAGCGACGAGGCCCAGCGCCGCGAGGAGTTGCTGCAGAACGACCTCGCCCAGAAGAGCAAGGAGCTGGCGGATACGCTGCGCAAGCTCACCGCGCTCTCCACCGAGCGCACCCGCCAGGTCGATGCGCTCACCCGCGACGCCAATGGCAAGGCGGAGATCGTCAAGCAACTCGAGAGCAAGCTCAAGGCGCTCTTCGACGACTCGAAGAAGAAGATCGATGAGCTGCAGGGCCGGCTCGCCGGCGTCGGCCACGAGCTGCAGAGCGCCCAGGCGGAGATCGCCGAGAAGAACGAGGCCCTGCAGAAGACCGGCGCGGCGGGCGAGGCGGCGGCGAAGGAGCGCGACCAGCTGAAGGGCGCGCAGGCGGCGCAGCTGCAGCAAGCCAACGCCCGGGTGGCGGAAGCCAACAACGCGCTCAACCTCGAGAAGGTGAACGCGAAGAAGGTGGCCGAAGAGTACGCTGCCAAGCTCCAGCGCACCGAGGCGCGCGTCGCCCAGGTCCAGCAGGAGGCCACCGCCCGCGCCCAGGACGGCGAGGCGAAGGCGAAGGAGCTCAACAACCAGCTGGCGCTGCGCGCCCGGAAGGTCAGCGAGCTCGAGCAGGCGCTGGAAGGCGCTTCCTCCACCCGCGCCAAGAGCGAGAAGGACCTCGCCGCGCGGATCACCGCCGCCGAGCACAAGGCGAACGACGCCGCGGCGAAGCTGCAGGTCGCGCTTCGGGAAAAGAAGGAGCTCGACGCCAAGCACCTGCAGGCGATGGAAGAGGTCGCCGGGAAGCAGAAGGCGGAGATCGAGCGCCGCGAGCAGGTCAAGGCGCAGGAAGTTCAGCGGCTGCAGGCCGCGGTGCAGGAGAAGAGCAAAGCGCTCAAGGTCGTCGAGCTCGAGCTCGCCCGGTACAAGAACAAGCCGGTGGGGGCGGCCACCACCTCGCGGCCGGCGGTTCCCCCCGCGGGCGCCAAGCCGGCGGACAAGGGTGGCATCAACCAGGCGCTCAACACCGCCTTCGGCGACGGCGAGGAGCAGGCGACACGGGTCAACACCATCCCCACCGACAACGCCCCGACCACCCGCCAGCCGCCGATCAAGGTCCCCGCCGCGGCCAGGCCGCCCGCCCCTGCCGCGGCCAAGCCCCCCGCGGGGCCGCTGCTGACCGCTGCTCCCGCCAACCGGAAGCCGCCCGAGCGCGAGGAGCGCACGGTGGTGATGCCCGCGGGGACCATCCCCCCGACGAAGAAGTCCGCCGATGACGACGAGGCCGACTTCACCAGCCTGATCGACAACCTCGGCGACTGACGCAGGGCTTCAGATTGGGCTATACGCAGCGCCTTCGAATCGAGGGTTGCTGCCTATGAACGTCGCCCGCCTTGCTGGCGTCATCGCGCTGTTGGGACTGTTGCTCACCGGGTGCAAGGACAAGCCCCGCGTCGGCAACGGCTACGACGCCGGTCCGCTGTGTGACGTCGGTCAGAAGCTGGTGGGTGGAGCGTGCCGCTTCGTCTGCAACCGCGACGGCGACTGCGCCGCCGGCGAGCGCTGCAACCTCTTCCTCGGCAAGTGCGAGGTCCGGCCGCCGAAGCCCGACGCCGGCCCGCCGGTGACCCCCTGCACCACTGGCGCCGACCGCTGCACCGCCGACGGGAAGGCGATCGAGACCTGCGGCGCGGCCAACACCTGGGCGGTCTCGTCGACCTGCCCGCCGGGCAGGT
>JAYVRT010000652.1:0-4740 GCA_043776025.1 Archangiaceae bacterium
CGATCGAGTCGGTGGTGCGCACCGGCTCGGCCGCGCGCCCCAGGCCCCAGACCCAGAGCCCCGGCACGACTTCGGTCGCGCTCGCGATCCCCTGCTCGATCGTCACCGGCGACTGCAGCTCCTTTCCCACCACCGCGCTCAGCCCCGCCGCGTCCTGGCCTTTCAGCGCCCGCGTGCCGTCAGAAAACAGCCAGGTGCCACGAACCGAAGACAACTCGAGCGCGCGCGCCACCACCACCACCGCCTCGCGGGCGGAGTCGCCCGACGTCACCGCCGGCAGCAGCGCCGCGGCGATCGCGGTCAGCCCCTCGGGGTCGGCGACGATCTGACCGCGGCCCTGACTCCCCGCGGCCCCGACGAGGTGATGCAGACTCTCGCTGTCAGCGGGAAAAGCATCCGAGGTCTGCCCCAACCGTTCGTTGGCCAGGTACAGCGCCGAGGAAAGGGGGGCAGTCCGAAAGCCACGCCAGTTGCGCTCGGTGGTCATGAAGTCGTGGAACGTCGCGGCATCTGCCCCCTGCCGCACCATCTCCTGAAGCTCTCGCACCGAAGCGGCGGCGATCGCGGTCGGAATCAGCCGGTCGAGGTCGCGTCGCGCGGCGTCACTGACCAACGCCGCCTGGCGATTCGCCTCGTTTCGCGAGGCCAGCTGCGCGCTCTCCACCGCGCGCGCGTTGAGGCTTTGCCCGAAGACGAAGGCGAGTCCGAGGCAAGCCAGTGCGCCAAGCACTCCCCCCACATGGCGCTGGCCCAATTGCATCCTGCCGACTCTGCCTGAGCGCGGGCATTGTTCAAACCAATCAAGCGAGCGCCTGGCCCCGCGCCCCGCGGTCGCGGCGTCGTTCAGGCCCGGCCTGTCGAATCCCCCTCGGCCCGCGGCCTGGGCTGCACGAACAGCCCGTCTTTGGGGCGCAGCGTCACCCGCGGCTCGGCGACCCCCTGCTGGCCCCCGACCAGGTCGACACGAAACTTCTGCAGCACCATCGCCAGCACCAACTGCATCTCCATCATCGCGAACGCGTTGCCGATGCACTGGCGGGGGCCGGCGGCAAAGGGGAAGAAGGCGAACTTGTTGCGGCGCGCGACTGCCTCGGGCGTGAAACGCTCCGGGTCGAAGCCTTCGGGGTTGTCCCAGAAGCGCGGGTCGCGGTGGGTGATGTACGGCGAGAGCATCACGTCCGAGCCCTTCGGCACGTGGAACCCGCCGATCTCGTCATCGGCGATCGTCTGCCGCCCGATGGCCCACGCAGGCGGGTAGAGCCGCATCGTCTCTTCCATCACCTGCTTGCAGTAGGTCAGCTTCGGAAGGTCGCCCAGGCCGGGGGCGCGGCCCTCGAGCACCGTCGCCACCTCGGCCGCGAGCCGGCGTTCGACCTCGGGGTGGGTGGACAGCAGGTAGAAGGCCCAGCTGAGCGCGTTGGCGGTCGTCTCGTGCCCGGCGAGGACCATCGTCATCACCTCGTCCCGCAGCTGGCGGTCGCTCATCGCCTCGCCGTCTTCGAAGCGGGCCTCCATCAGCATCGACAGCAGGTCGTTGCCCGGGGCCTGCACCTTGCGCCGCTCAGCGACGAGGTCGGCGACCAGGGTGTCGAGCACCCCGAGCGCCCGGTGGAAGCGCAGGTTCTCCGGAGTGGGGAAGAACTTCGGGGGGACGAAGATGCTCTCGAAGCGGTGGTTGGTGATCTCCAGCACCTGAGCGAGCGCGCTGCCGACGTCGTCCGCCCGGGCGCTGATGTCCGAGGAGAACAGCGCCTCGCCGACCACCGAGAGCGTCAGCTTCATCATCTGAGCGTGCACGTCCATCGGCGCGCCCGGCGCCCAGGCGGCGAGCATCTTCGCGGTGTGCCGCCCCATCAGGTCGGCGAACCCGGAGATCCGGTTGCGGTGAAAGGCCGGCTGAGCGAGCCGGCGGTTGCGCAGGTGCTCCTCCCCCTCTGCGGTGAGCAGCCCGCGCCCGAGGAACGGCTCCATTCGCCGGTAGTTGAAGCCCTTGGTGTAGTTGAGGTGGTTGTCCTGCAACACGTGCTTCACGTCGTCGGGGTGGGTGACGATGTAGATGTCGATCACCACCGGCATCCGCACCACGTCACCGTAGGTCTGCACCAGGTCGACCAGCGTCTTCAACTTCGCCTGGCGCAACTGGGTCAACACACCGGTGATCAGGTTCCCCTTCGGCCCCGGAGCGCGGCGGGCGGTGGACTTGGGCGCGGCGTCGG
This sequence comes from Archangiaceae bacterium, assembly GCA_043776025.1. GTDB lineage: Bacteria > Myxococcota > Myxococcia > Myxococcales > Myxococcaceae > JAYVRT01. The sequence continues at coordinate 2,217 of JAYVRT010000652.1, forward strand.
CGGTTGCAGCTTGGGTTTGCATGGGCGACAATATACGAGCGGTCGCTCACATTATCCGCTCGCCTTGCGCTCGCATTTGCTGCCCGGAGACCCGATGCCCCGCCGAATCCGCACTTCCCCTCGGAAAGCGCCGCGCCAGGAGCGGTCGAAGGCGACCGTCGATGCGATCGTCGCGGCAATGACTCGCGTTCTCATCAAGGAAGGCTGGGACGCGGCGAGCACCAACCGTGTCGCCTCAGAGGCCGGGGTGAGCGTCGGCTCGCTCTACCAGTACTTCCCCTCGAAGGAGGCCCTGGTGCTGGCGGTGATGGAGCGCCACGCCACCGAGATGACCCAGCGCCTGCAACAGCGGATGCTGCAGCTGGCCACCGCTCCGCTCGAAGAGGCCGCGGTCGAGCTGGTGCACCTGTTCATCGAGAGCCACCAACACAACCCGAAGCTCCACAAGGTGCTGATTCAGCAGGTCCCGAAGGTCGGCGCGCTCGACAAGCTGGAGGAGCTCAACCGGTTTTACGAGCGTCTGCTCGCTTCCTACATGGAGCTCCACCGCGACGAGCTCGAGGTGCGGGACATGTCGGTCTCCGCTTACGTCATCGTCCAGGCCGTCGAGGCGCTGTGCCACCACGCGGTGCTCGAGCGAGAGGACCTGCTCACCAACGGAAAGCTCGAGGAACAGATCGTCCGGCTGGTGATTGGCTACCTCAAGCCGTCGCTGCTCGCCGAAGCCCAGGCCGCCGGGCGGCTGCTGGGCCGGCAAGTGAAGAAGAGCGCCTGAAGGTCAGCGCCGCTCGAGCACGGCCTTCAGACGCGTGAGATCCTTCTGGTTCGCCCGGCGCATCGCCGACGCCATCAGCGGCGCGACCCACTTCGAGAACCCGGCGGGCTCCCCACGGTTGCGAAGCGTCATCTTCGTCCGCCCCTCGCCGGCTGCTTCCCAGACGTAGCTGGTCTCCATCGGAAACGGGCCCTCGGCGGTGCGCATCACCAGCCGCTGGCCCACGACCAGCTCGACGATTTCGTAGGTGTATGCGAGCCGCCGGCCGAGGAAGTGGGCGACGAACGCCAGCCGTGAGCCGAGCGCGATCGGAGGGGGCGTCTTCCATTCTACCGACTTGATGTTCACGTACCACTCGGGCGCGTGTGCCGGGTCCGCCACCCAGGCGGCCACCTCGGCGCACGGTCGATCGATCACGATCTCAGTCAGGATGTCGACGGACATTTGCTGGAAGCTTGTAGGCCCGCGGATCGCCGGACACAATCGCCCGCCGTGACCAAAGGCCGCCTCGAAGCGTTCAGCGACGGAGTGATCGCGATCCTGATCACCATCCTCGTGTTGGAGCTGAAGATCCCCCATGGAGAGAACTGGGAGGCGCTCGAACCCGTGGTTCCGGTGTTCATCACCTACGTGATGAGCTTCGTCTTCATCGGGATCTACTGGAACAACCACCACCACATGCTCCACCTGGTGACGCACGTCGACGGGAAGATCCTCTGGGCCAACCTCCACCTGATGTTCTGGCTCTCGATGGTCCCGTTCGTCACCGGATGGATGGGCGAGAACCACTTCGCGCCGGCGCCGACGGCGGCCTACGGCGCGGTGCTGCTGCTGTCGGGGGTGGCGTTCTTGATCCTCTCCCGGGCAGTGATCGCGCAGCAGGGGCCAGGATCGAAGCTGGCGGCGGCGCTCGGGAGGGACAGGAAAGGCACGGCGTCGGCGGTGCTCTACGCCGCTGCGATTCCCCTCGCGTTCTGGAACCGGTGGATCTCGTGCGCGCTCTACGCCTTCGTCGCCCTGATGTGGCTGGTCCCCGATCGCCGCATCGAGGCGCAGTTCAAACAGCCGGACGTGGGCCCGCGGCCTTCGCCTTGAAGACCTTAAGGAGCATCCAGAGCGACGGCAGCAGGACGATCGCCCCCACGGCCAACGTTCCGAGCAGCAGCCGCTGAGTCGCGGCCCCTGCGGAAGCCGACGCGAGCGTCATCGAGGGCATCACCAGGTAGGGGAACTGTGAGGCGCCCCAGCCGAGGACGATCAGCGTCACCTGCGCCACCGCCGCCACCCGCGCGAGCCCGAAGCGCTCTCGGACCAGCGCCGCCAGGGCAGTGACCGCCGCCAAAGCGGTGCACCCCTGCAGCGGCAGCGACCAGGCGCGGCCCGTCAGCGCCGCACCCAGCAGGGGCGCCCCATCGGCGGACAAGAGAAATGTCGTGAGTGCGAGCACGCCCACGAGGACCCCGGTGACGATCGCCCGAAACCGGAATGCCGTTCGCACTTCGCCATCGGCCTCGACGGTGAGGAAGACAGCGGCGAGGAAACAGGAGAGCGCCAACGCGAACAGGCCGGTGACGATTGAGAACGGGCTCAGCCACGGCCCCTGCCAGGTCAGGGTCTGGGGCGCGGTGAGCTTGCCGGATGCGAGGGCCCCCACCGTCATTCCCAACAGCAGCGGAGCGGCGAGGCTGGCGAGCGCGAACACCCAGCCCCAGCCGCTCGCCTCCGCGTGGCGATCGCCCGCCGCCGAAC
>JAYVRT010000653.1:0-4737 GCA_043776025.1 Archangiaceae bacterium
GGCTTCGCCCGACGTGCGGCGGCTGCTGCGCCGGCTGGTGGAAGGCGCCTTTCCGGAGGTGGCCGTGCTCACCTTCACCGAGCTCGACTCCGACCTTCAGATTCGCCCGGTGGGTCGGCTGGTGCCGGCGACGCGGTGACCTACGGCTGAGGGGTCGTGCCGCCCGCCGCGTCTTCCGGGCGGTTGACGCGATCCTTGAGCTCTTTGCCGGCGCGAAACAGCAGCCCGCGCTTGGGCTTCACCGGGATCACCTCACCCGTCTTCGGGTTGCGGCCCTGGTAGCCGGGGTAATGCTTGACGTGAAAGGCGCCCAACCCGCGGATCTCGATGTTCTCACCGCGCACGAGCGCTTCTTTCATCGCCTCGAAAATGGTTTCGATCGTGGCTTCCGCTTGCTTCTGCGTCACGCCACGCTTCGTCACCAGCACATTGACCAGATCGGATTTGAGCATCGAGCACCCCCGAACAGTTGGATTCGACTCGGGATTTGCAACGATGGTACATCCAGACTCGTGCAACCTCCAAGAATCGCACGTCTTTTAGGACACGTCCGACCCCTCGGCGAGGCTCTCCCACGAAATTTGGCTTAGTTTCTCGACACTTGCGTCGTCGCCGACGGCAAAGATCTTTTCCAATTCGTTGAACCCTGCGCTGCGGCTGGGGTGCGTGTCGCGGCGCACGAGCATCGCGACGCCCCCGACGGCGGCCGAGACGTCGGCCAAAGTCAGCTTCGCCGGATCGCTCCGGGGGCGCAGTTCGCCCTTGCGGCCGACGGCGAGCAGTTCGGCGGTCTCGAGCTGGTGCACCACTTCGTTGACGAGCTGGGCGGGGACACCGAGCCGGGTGGCGATCAGCCCCGCGGTCGGTGCGGGGACGTTTTCGAGGAAGGCGCGGGTGGTGACCTGCGCGATGCGGGTCGCCAGCAGCTCGCGGGCGCGCGGGTGTTCCTGAAGATCCATGAAGGCGCCACGGAAGGCAGCATGCTCCACGGCGTAGGCGAGGCGCGCCCCAAAGAGGATCAGGCACCAGGAGATGTAGAGCCACATCAAGAACAGCGGCGCGACGCCCAGAGCGCCGTAGACCGGGTTGGCGCTGAGGAAGAGCCGCGCGATCCCGCTGTAGAGGTTGCGGGCAATCTCCCAGCCGACGCCAGCGAGCAGCGCTCCCGCGAAGGCCGAGCGCCAGCGCACCGGCGCATGCGGGGCGAGCTTGTAGAGCAGCGTCGCGACGATCACCGCGGCCAACGCACTGCCCAGCGCCAGGACCTGCGTGTAGAACGGAAAGTCGATGGCGATGATCAACCGGCGCACCCCCGCCGTGCCGGCCAGCGTCAGGCCCACCGCCGTCGGGCCGAGCAGCAGCACCCCGGCGTAGAGCGCGATCGACACCAGAATCGGTCGCTTGCGCCGCACGCCCCAGATCTCGTTGAGCGACACGTCGAGGTGGCGCAGGAGGATGCCGGAGGAAAAGAGGAGGACGACGAAGGAGAGGCCTCCGGCGGTGCGCGAGCTGGCGGCGGCGAAAAACTGCCGCACGTAGTCATCGGAGTCGCGATGCGCGCCCGGCGCGAGCACTTCCTGGATGAAGGCGAAGACCCGCTGCTCGAACGCCGCCTGCTTGAACCAGTGGAGCAGCGCCAGCACCACCGCCAGCAGGGGGAGCAGCGAGGTGATGGTGATGAAGGTCAGGTTCCCGGCGCGCAGCGTGATCGAGTCGCCCCGGAAGCTGTGAATCAGCCCGCGGAATGCGTACCAGGTGTCGGTGGCGAACCGGCCGAGGCGAGTGCCCTCGAAGGGACGCGCCGCCTCGCGCAGCTTCTCGACCAGCGACGGCGGTGCGGAAGGCTCGGCCACGCGTCGAACGCTTAGCGGCGCCGGACGAGGATGCGCTCGACCAGTTGGCGCGAGTAGCCGGTGAGGGAAATGAAGACCACCCCCATGCCCGACTGCACGCCCGGCGCCTGGACGATCGTGCGGACGACTTCACCGACACCCTCGATCGTCTCGAGGTCGTCCATGATCACCGTGAACTTCAGCGTCACCCGGGTGCCCACCGGCAGCGGGTCGTCGGACTTGATGAAGACGCCGCTGCGCGAAATGTTCGACACGTACTCATTGATGAACTCGTCGACCGACGCGAAGTCGAGGTTCACGGTCTGCCGCGTTTCGATGCGACGATCGACGGTCATCGGTCGGGCTCCTTACTTCGCGAGGAGGTTGGCGCCCGAAGGTTCGCTCACCGCAGCGCCGGACTCGGAGCTGCCCGAGCCGGAGGCCTGAGCGGGCTGTGAGGGCCGCGCGCTTCCGCCCCCGCCCCCGTCTCCTCCTCCCCGGCCTTCGTCCCTCCGGCCGCCGCCGCCGCCCTGGCGATCCTTGCCCCGGCCGCGGTCGCGATCCCGGCGGCTGCCCCGATCTCCGCCCGCGCCACCACCACCACCACCACCACCACCACCGCCCGGACCGCGATCACTTCCGCCGCGGCTCTCGAGGCGGGCCTCGCTCGACCCTCGCTTTGGGTTGCCCCAGTGCTGTGGCTCGATCTGTTCCACCGACGAGGCGACCTTGTGCTCGGTGCCCGAGGCGACCCGCGCGTAGATGTCGTACTGCTCGCGGTGGTAGTCCACCTGGTTGCGCACCTGAATCGACTTGTTGAAGCGATCCATCAGGTGGCGCAGCTCGCCCTTCTCTTCTCCCAGCAAGAGGCTGGCGACCTCGGCCTGGCAGCTGATGACGAGGGTCGGATCCTTGTAGGAGCCGGCGGAGCGGCGCAGCTCGCGGAAGATCTCGTAGGCGACGGTGGTCGCGGTCTTCACGAAGCCCTGCCCATCGCAGTACGCGCAATCTTCGTGGAGCATCCGGCCGATCGACTCACGCACCCGCTTGCGGGTCATCTCGACCAGGCCGAGCTCGGAGATCTTGAGGATGTTGGTCTTCGCCTTGTCGCGACCGAGGGCCTCCTGCAGCGACTTGAAGACCTTGTCGCGGTTCTGCTGCTTCTCCATGTCGATGAAGTCGCAGATGATGATCCCGCCGATGTTGCGCAGGCGCAGCTGGTAGACGATCTCCTTCGCCGCCTCGACGTTGATCTTGGTGATCGTCTCTTCGAGGCTCTTCTTGCCGACGTAGCGGCCGGAGTTGACGTCGATCGCGGTGAGCGCTTCGGCCTGATCCATGATCAGGTAGCCGCCGCTCTTGAGCCACACCTTGCGGGCGGTGGCGCGCTTGATCTCCTCCTCGATGCCGTAGGCGTCGAAGATCGGCTCGTCGGTGTCGTGCAGCAGCACCCGTTCGCGCAGGGCGGTGTCCTGAACGGTGACGAACTGGAGCACCCGTTCGTACTCGTCGCGATCGTCGATCACGAGGCGCTCGACGTCCTGGGCGAACAGGTCGCGGGTAGCGCGGAGGATGAGGTCGAGGTCGGGGTGCATCAGCCCAGGCTGGTGGCGATGGGCGTTCTTCTTCATCGTCTCGTTCCAGACCTCGAGCAGGAAGCGGATGTCGGCCTCGAGCTTTTCCTGAGGCACGTTCTCCGCGACGGTGCGGACGATGAACCCGGTTCCCGGGGGCCGCAGCCGATCGACGATCTCGCGCAGGCGGCGCCGCTCTTTCTCGTTGCCGATGCGCCGGCTGATGCCGACGTGATCGACGGTGGGCATGAAGACCAGATGGCGGCCGGGGATCGAGATGTGCGAGGTGAGCCGGGCGCCCTTGGTGCCGATCGGATCCTTGGAGATCTGCACCAGCACCTCCTGGCCGACCTTCAGCAGATCCTCGATGCGGGCTGACTTGCGCGGGGCGCGGGGCTCCTCCTTCTTCTTTTCGCGATCGCGGCCATGGCGGCCTTCGCGGGGGCGCTCCTCGCGCGGGGCGCGGCGCTCACCGGAGGCAGGGCCAGTCTCCGCGAGGGCGGCGGCGACGACCTGGGCGCCGGTGGTCTGCGGCTGGGCACCATCGACCGCGGCGGCGATCACCTCGGCGCCTGACGGAGGCTGAGAATCGATCACCTCTCCGGCCATCGCGTCCTTCGCGGGCGCGTCAGCGGCAGGGGTCGAAGGAGCGGGGAGCTCGCCCGGAGGCAGCTCCTGCATTTCGAACTCGCCTTCGTGGTGCGGGTGCTCGCCGGTGCTCGGGCTGGGCGCGGGCGCCTCTTCCCCGTTGGCGGCGGCGTGGGCGGCGGTGTGCGCATCGACCGCGGCGTCTTCGGCGTCCGCGTCGGGAACGTCGGGTTGTTCGTCGTGCTCGCCTTCGGTCAGCTCGAACTGCTGCCGGGAGAACTCGGGGTCGTAGAAGACGTCGGTGACGTACAGGAACGCCGCCTTGTCGAGGCCGACGTCGACGAAGGCTGCCTGCATGCCGGGCAGAACCCGGGTCACGCGCCCCTTGTAGATGTTGCCGACGATGCCTTTGTCTTTCTTACGCTCGAGATAGAACTCGGCGATGTGACCGTTCTCCACCAGCGCGACGCGGGTCTCGCGGCCCGCGGCGTTGATGACCAGGATGCTGCTCATGGGTAAATCCTTCAGGCGCACCTGCTCCGGTTCTTCCCGTCGGACGGGAGACGCAGAAATCACCGGGCTGATAGCGCACGTGGTTCAAGGGAATCGCTCGAAAGGCGGAACGCGGAAGCAGCTCTACCCGAGACCCCCTGCCGTTGGACTGCTGGGGCCGTAAGGGCCCGATTATTTGGCTTTCGCGCCCAAAGAGACTGCCGAGCCCACGAAGGGTGTCGGCGGCGGAA
>JAYVRT010000654.1:0-4737 GCA_043776025.1 Archangiaceae bacterium
GCTCGCCGACGCGAAGGTGAAGTATCCGATCGCCTACGAGAAGTTCATCTGCACCCACGCCGACTCGCTCGCCTACTACGCGCCGTGGCGGCTGATGGGCGCGCTGAAGTTCAAGCCCTGGCAGTCGCTCTACTCGCACCTCGACTCGCACTTTCACGACGACCGCGTGACCTACGCGCTCAGCTACCCTTCGAAGTACCTCGGGCTGCACCCCACGACCTGCTCCAGCGTCTTCAGCGTCATTCCCTTCCTCGAGCTGCAGTTCGGCGTCTGGCACGTGATGGGGGGCTTCCGCGCACTGGCGAAGGGGATGGCGCGCTGCGCGGCGGACCTGGGCGCGAAGTTCCGCTACGGCGAGCCGGTGGCCGAGGTGCTGGTGGTGAACGGGCGCACCACCGGGGTTCGGTTGCAGAGCGGCGAGATGGTGACGGCGGACGCGGTGGTGATCAACGCCGACCTTCCCTACGCGGCCACCCGGCTGCTCGCCCCCGAAACGCGCGCGGGGACGCGGCTGTCGGACGCGGCGCTGGCGAAGGCGAAGTACAGCTGCAGCACCTTCATGCTCTACCTCGGGCTCGACACCCGCTACGACGCGCTGCCGCACCACCTCATCTACCTGTCCGACGCGGCCCGCCGCACCGACGCGGCGGCGCTCGAGGATCAGCAGGCCGACCTCGAGGACCCTCCGTTCTACGCGTGCAACCCAACGCCCACCGACCCTTCGGGCGTGCCGGCGGGGCATTCGTCGCTCTACGTGCTGGTGCCGACGCCGAACACCGGCCGGCCGATCGACTGGCCCACGGTGCAGCGACAGCTGACCCAGAAGGTGCCGGACTGGCTGGAGAAGGTCGGACTGCGCGGCGTCCGGGGGCACATCCGCGCCAGCCGCGCGTTCACCGCCGAGACCTGGCGCGACGACTTCAACGTCTTCCGCGGCGCGGTCTTCAACCTCTCGCACAACTGGACCCAGCTGGGGCCGCTGCGGCCGAAGGTGAAGTCGCCGCACGTTGAGGGGCTGTTCTGGGTCGGCGGCGGTACCCACCCCGGCAGCGGGCTGCTCACCATCCTCGAGAGCGCGAACATCGCCGGCGACTACCTCGCGCAGCAGTCGGGGAAGCCCGGCCTGGGCAAGTGGCCGTACACGCCCGGGCTGGACGCGCGGCTCGACCTGGCGGCCTGACCCCCTGTCGTTGCCGAGCGGTTTCGTGGTTCAAGGGCGCACGATGATCCGCCGCGCTGGGTTGGCCTCGATGCTCCTCACCGGGTGCGTGCACTTCGCCGCGCCGGTGGAGGCGCCCGCGGCGCTCGACCCGCCCCAGGTCGTCGAGTTGTTACCGGCGAAGGTGAAGGACAAGGAAGGCTGGGCGGGCGATTTGATCGACGCGCTCGATCGCAACGGGCTGCCGGTCGATGTCGTCCATGTCTGCGCCGTCGTCGCCGTCGCTGAGCAGGAGTCCGGCTTCCAGGCGAACCCCGTGGTCCCCAACCTGCCGGCGATCGCCCGCAAGGCGCTGGAGCAGAAGGCGCACGCGCTGGGGCCGCTGGGGCCGGCGGCGCTCAAAGAGCTGCTCGACGTCAAGGCGCCGGGGGAGAAGAAGACCTTCGACGCGCAGATCGACACGCTCCGCACCGAGGCGGATCTCGATCGCCTCTACCGCGCGCTGCTCGTCGAGCAGCATCGACGCCACCCGGTGCTCTACGCCGTCGGCGACTTCGGTGCGGAGCTGTTCGACACCCGCGACTTCGAGGGTCGCAACCCGGTCACCACCGCCGGTTCGATGCAGGTCAGCGTCCGATATGCCGAGCAGCGTGCAGAGGCGCTCGGGCTTCCGCCACAGAAGGTCCGCGACTCGCTCTACACCCGCGGCGGAGGGTTGCTCTACGGCGCGTCGCGACTGTGGGACTTCGAGGCCGGCTACGACCAGCTCGTCTACCGCTTCGCCGACTACAACGCCGGCGTCTACGCCAGCCGCAACGCCGCGTTTCAGGAACAGCTGGCCGTGCTCACCGGAAGCAAGCTGGTGCTCAATGGGGACCTGCTGTCCTACGACGCGCTGGGCGAGGTGAAGACCGAAGAGACGAAGACGATGGCCGCGCTGGAGAGCTTCCGCGCCTCGTTCGCCCCGAGGCTGAGCGTCGAGCAGTTGCTCCGCGACGCCCGCGCCGAGAAGTCCGATGCCTTCGAGCGGACGCCGACCTGGGCGGCGCTCAAACGGGTCTACGCGCAGAAGAAGGGGAAGCCGCCCGCGTACGCGCGCCTGCCGGAGGTGACGCTGCAGTCGCCGAAGCTGCAGCGCGAGCTGACGACCGCGTGGTTCGCGAAGAGCGCGGAGAAGCGGTACCTGGCGTGCCTGACCCGCGCCGCGCCCTGAGGCCGAGCTGCGACCGCCTCTGACAGGACCAGGGGGCTCGGGACGCCCAGACCGCCGGAGCCGCGCGAAGGGTGTTTATTAAATTTAATAAACAGGCCGCCAACTGTCCGGCGCCCCCCTGCCTCATGAGTCCAGGCTCGCTCCGGGGAAGATGCGGCTGCGGAGCGCTCCGATTCCAGAGCGAGGCCGGCACGCCTCGGGGGAGCGGCCGAGCCAGGGACAACCTGGGCATGGGTCTGAGCAGAGCCGTTCGAGGCGGACCTTCGTCCCCGCGGTCGCGCCTTCTTGCACGCGATCGCCAGAAGCCCGTCAGGTGGCGCCCTTAACCCGGTACGCAGTGCCCCATGTTGCAGTTCTCGCCGATGGCGCAGGTGCTCGCGCCGGTGCCGGTGCACGTTCCGCGCGGCACGGTGATGCTCCACTGCCCGATGTGGTTGCCGGTGCTCAAGCTTTGGAACGGCAGCCAGAACGCCGGATAGCTCGGGTCCTGGCCGGCGGCGATCTTCGACGGGTCGAACGCCACCATCCACAGCTGGGTCTGTTGGCCCGCGTTGAGCCGCAAGCCATAGGCGCGCGCGCTGGAGAAGGTGAGCCACATGATCTTCCCGCCGTAATAGTCGTGGAGCACCGGCGCCCACTTCGGCCACGAGCAGGCGCCCGGGTTCGACGCGTTCGACAGCCGCACGGCGGCGCCGCCGTTGGAGTTCACCGCCCACAGCTCTCCGTCGGGCACGGTGCCCGCGTCGGGGTCAGGCGCGGCGTTGGAGAACGACTCGGAGTTCTGCGGCGAGCGGTTGAAGACCACCCAGCTCCCCTCGGGCGAGTACGCCGGGTAGTAGTTGTTCTTCCCCGCGAAGGGCACCAGCGTCGTCGGGGTGTCCCAGCCCGCGCCGTTGAAGTGCATCGTCGAGATCGACGCCGAGGCGACGCCGGGCACGCCGAAGAACGGCGTCTGCGCCGGCTTGGCGTAGACCATGTGCAGCCCGTCCGGCGACCAGTCGGGCATCGCCGCGCCGGTGGTCACCGGGTGGATCACGCCGTTGCCCAGCTCACGCCAGCTGACGGAGACGCCGTCGGAGACGAGCATGTGCTGCTCGTCAGGGGAGAAGGAGAAGAAGTTGGCGCTGCCGGTGAGCGCACCCGCCGACGAGTTGACCGGGCTCTTCGTCGCGACGTCGAGCAGCGCGTACGGAGCGGGCGCGGGGATGTCCTTGCCCGCGACGATTCGGTTTCCCTGCCGCGAGAGCACATGACAGCCGACGCAAAAGGCGGCGCCGACGTTGGCGGCGGTGAGGAAGTTCTGCGCCGGCGCGAGCGGGAACCCGTAGTCGTAGCGTTGCACGATGCCCGCGGTGTTCCAGTAGTAGAGGCCGCCGCGCATGTCCTGCTGGCCGAAGGCAATCGTCTGCTGCGCCGAGGTGCCGACCGCTCCCGGGGTGGTGCCGTTGACGCCGCTGATGCTGTAGGTGACGGGCGCGGTGCCCCGCGCGTACGCGACCAGGCTCTGCCAGAACGTCTGGTCGGGGACGAAGACGCAGCCCGCGCCCAGCGGCGTGCAACCGGTGTAGACGACGAGGTTGGTCGTCGGCGCCGCGAAGGTGAAGCGGAAGAGCGTTTGGCCAGCGGCGGGGATGAAGTGGAACTCGATGGTGTTGGTGTTGGGCGGAAGGATGACCGCGTTGGGCGGGTAGACGATGGTCGGCGCGCCGCCGGTGGCCGCACCGCCGAAGCTGCCGGCCGAGCCCGCGCCCGCGCCTGGGCCAATCACCACCGTCGTTCCGCCGTCGCCGACCAGCGGAGGCTGCGGGGGAATGAAGGGGATCTTCCAGCCGCCGTCGAAGTTGATGCCGCCGGTGCCACCCGTCCCGCCGGTGCCGCCCGTCCCGCCCGTCCCGCCGGTGCCGCCCGTCCCGCCTGTCCCGCCGGTGCCGCCTGTCCCGCCGGTGCCACCCGCGCCGCCGCCGACTCCGGAGCCCCCGCCATTCCCGCCCGTTCCGCCGCCGGTGCTCGAGCCACCGCCTCCGCCGACTCCCGACCCGCCGCCGCTTCCACCGCCAACGCCACCGCCCGCACCGCCGCCCGCACCGCCGCCCGCCGCGCGGCAAACTCCTTCCTGACAGGTGGTCGCGCCGGAGCACGAGCCGCACGCTGCTCCATCCTTCCCGCAGGCCGAGGAGGTCTGCCGCGGGGTGACGACGCACAGGTCGCCCTGGCAGCAGCCGGGGCAGGTCGCCTTGTCACAGAGGTAGACCTCAGGGCTGCAGTTACACGAGCTCACGGCTCCGAGCGAAAGCACGGCGAGCATTCCTGCAAGGAAGCGGGGGGTCATCGGGAGCCTCTGGGTGCGCGGACGGGGCGCAAGCTA
>JAYVRT010000655.1:0-4719 GCA_043776025.1 Archangiaceae bacterium
CCACCCGCCCGGTGAGCTGAAGCGAGCGCTTGAGGCCCGGTCGCACCAGGTCGAGCACCACCGGCAGCCCGACCTTCATCGGCGTCGCGGTGCGGATGAACGCTCCGCCGCGGGAGAGGTTCTCGACGGTCAGCCCGGTCATCAGCTGGGCCCCGTCCCGCAGGTGACTGGCGACGCCCTTCGCCCGGACGCGGCCGTGTCGGCGCTTGTGCATGGGGTCAAACCATAGCGCGACGTCGCCGCGCGGCAGGTGGAGTAGAAAGGGCGCATGGCCGCCAGCGCTCCGTTCCAGAACCGTGAGCTCAATGGCGAACTGCTGCTCGACGAGCTCGCCGAGCTGCGCGGCGCCCAGGTGCAGCAGAAGCACCTCAACGACTGCGTCGCGAACCTCAAGGGGATCTCCGGCACCCGGGTCTCCGAGGCGGCGCAGCAGCTCAAGGCGTTGGCGTCGGGGCGTTTCTCCGGCCAGCCGGCGCTGGCCTCGTTGCTGGTGCGGTGGAGCGCCAAGCTGAAGACCGAGTTCGACGTCTGCCTGCTGGTGGGGCACCTCGAAAGGCTGGCCCTGACCGCCGCGTTGGTCGGAGCCCTGCGGCGCGCGGCCGAACGTTTGCCCAAGGGAAGCGTCCGATGAGCGGCTGGGACGCGCTCAACGAAGAGGCGCTGGAGAAGCTGGCCGCCTGGCCGGTGAAGGCGCGCGAGCTGTTCAAAGAGCTGGTCGAGGACGCCTCAAGCGAGATGCAGCGGGAGCTGCTCCAGCGCGCCGTGGCCGCGGGTCACAGCCCGGCGGAGATCCACGCCTTCGCCGACGAGCTCCGGGTGCTCCCCGACGAAGACGCCTTCGCCGCGTGCACCCTCGATGCCGATGCTCCCGTGGGATACACCGTGGTCCAGCTGCTGCGCGCCGAGGCCGACCCGCTCTACGCCTACGAGCTCAAAGGCCACGCGCTCTCGCCCGCCGACGAGCCGAACGGCGGGGCGACGACGAAGGAGATCGAGTCGATGCCGTTCGTCGTCAGCGCGCCCGCCCATCGGCGTCCGAACTTCGACAGCGGCTCGCAGCCGGCCGTGCCCAAGGCGGCCCTGGGCGGCTTCACCCACGACGGCTCGAGCGGGCGCCACAAGCGGGTGGACCTCAACGACCTCGGCGAGAGCGTCGACGCGGTGCCGCGCGCCCGGGTGGGCTCGGGTTCGAACCCGGCGGCTGCGATCCCCGCCGCGCCCGGTCTGGCCAACCGCCTCGTCGAAGACCTGGTCAACGAGGCGGTGCGCGGCCTGGGAGTCACCTTCAAGGAGCAGGACGTCGACGACGCCGCGCTCTCGCTCGAGGCCGCGCTGCAGACCGCAGCCACCGCCGTCGGCCGTGGAATCCCGGTGCCGGTTGCGCTCGGCCCGGCGCTCGGCCAGCACCGGCGGCTGGCGCTGCTGCTGCAGACGACGACCTCCAACGGCAAGCGGGCCTGGCAGCTGTACGATCCCCACTCCGCCGAGCTGGTCTGGGTCAATGAAGGCGACCTGCTGACCCGCTCGGAGCTCCCGTTCGCGATCAAGACCAACCGGCGCATCACCCGCATCGCGCTGCCTACCGTGAAGGCGACCACCCTATGAAACTCTCATTGTTGGCCGGACTGCTGTCGGCGTCGGCCGCACTCGCCGATTCGGTGAGCGTCTCGGTGACCCACGTCGCGCTGATGGGGCAGGGCAAGCCGACGGTGAACGTCGCCATCCTCGAGCCGATCATGGGCTTCAAGCTCACGCTCAAGCGCAGCGACGGCAAGGACCTCGAGATCAAGGGCGGCGGCAAGCCCGGCCAGACCCGCCAGCTCGACCTCAACCAGGGCGAGGGGAAGTTCGGCTACACCGGCGAGCTGTCGGTGAACCTGCCCAATGGCAGTGTCGAGTCGATGCAGCTGCAGTTCGACGCCGAGCTGTGGGGGCCGCTGCACCTGAAGGCCGACAAGGCCGACGTCGACATCGAGCACCGGAAGATCAAGGTCAGCATCGATCGCCCCGCGGCGAAGGCGGTGGTGAAGGTGCTGATGGACACCGGCCGGGCCGCGTTCGACGGCGACATTCCCTTCGACGGCGCGGCGCCCAACACCCCGCTGGAGATCTCCTGGCCCCAGCAGCCGGGGAAGGTGATGAAGGTCTCGATCCTCGTCTACGACACCCTGAACTTCTTCAGCGGCGTCGAGTTCTTCCCCTGGCAGATCGACATCCCCCACGAAGAGGTGAACTTCGACTCGGGCAAGTGGGACATCAAGCCCGAGGAGCAGGAGAAGGTCGACAAGAGCTACACCCTGATCACCGACGCGGTGAACAGGTACGGCCGGCTCGCCGACATCAAGCTCTACGTCGCTGGCCACACCGACACCGTGGGGAAGACCGACGCCAACCGATCGCTCAGCCTCAACCGCGCCCGGGCGATCGGCGGCTACCTGCGCAAGCGAGGGCTGTCGATTCCGATCTTCTACGAGGGCTTCGGCGAACAGGCCCTCTCGGTGCAGACGCCCGACGAGACCGCGGAGCCGGGCAACCGGCGCGCCGACTACACCATCTCGATCGAGAACCCGAAGCTCGAGCGGCCGCCGTTCCCGCCGCGTTGGCAGAAACTGTAGCGGGTCAGCTCGGCGGCGCCGTTGGGCTCACTTCTCCAGCGGGTGAAACCTGAAAGTCGCCGACTGCCCGGCGCGGATCGTCACCGAGAGGTTCTCGACCCGCCGCGGGTGCTCGAAGCGCAGCGCGTAGGTTCCGGGGGCGAACGGAAAGCGCTTCGTGCCTTCGACCTCGGCGAATTGCTTGTTGTTGACGTAGAGCGTTCCGAAGGGAATCGCCTCGACCACGAGCACGCCCTTCGCCTTTGCTGGTTCCGCCGCGGGCGCGGGTCGCACCTCGACAGCCCCGGCAGGCTCCTCGGGCCTGACCGCCGCAGGCAGCTCGACCTTCGGCTCGTCTGCGCGCGCGGCCTCGATCGCCGTGGGCGCGTCGGGTTGTGCTGGAGGCGCGGGTGCGGGCACGGGCGCGGGGATCTCCACGACCTCGGCGACAGCGGGCGGCTTCGACCGCGAGGCCCCGACGCCGACCGCCGCGACCAACCCGACCGCTGCGCAGGCGCCCACCAGCCAGGGCAGCAGGCTCTTCTTTTGGGTCACCGTGGGCAGCCGCGCCGTCGCGTCGGCGAGGGGGCTCATCCGCCCCGGGGTGGTCGCCGGCAGCGGGACCTCGGGCGGCAGCGGCTCCAGCTTCTTGCGCGAGGGGCGCAGCCCCGGCTGCTGCGCGGTCAGAACCCGCGGCTGGGCACCGACCTCGGCCATCTGCTCGGTGCGCTGCACCGACCCGTCGTCGGCGTCCATCAGCGGAACCAGCGGCTTCGAGGGCCTCACCCCGGGCATCTGCGCGGTCTTCGGGCGCTCGGCCGGGGCCGGCACCGCGGGCACCGGGGTCGCAGTCTGCTCGGTCTGCTCTGCGTGGCGGTTCTTGAACAGCGTCCCCCCGAGCGCGTAGGCGTCGATGATCGGCGTCTGCGAGGACGAGTTCTGCGTCCCGGGCATCCCGGTTGAGGCGAACTCCGGGTCGGCTGCCATCGCCCGCTCGGCCTCCTCGAGCTCGTCGCGGAACATCTGGCGCAGGTAGAGCCCGATGTTGGTGTCCTCGGTGCTCGCCGCGTTCTTGAGCACGAAGTTCGCCAGCGCGCGCTCGAGCTCCTGGGCCGATTGGAACCGGGCGTCGAGCGGCCGGGCGAGCGCCTTGAGCACGATCTCCGACAGCTCCACCGGCACGTCGAGGTTCAGGCGGGTCGGGGGCGCGATCTGGCTCTCCTGCACCGCGCGCAGCACCGCCAGGTCGCTGTCTCCCTCGAACAGGCGCCCGCCGGTGAGCATCTCCCACAAGGTGATCCCCAGCGCGAAGATGTCGGTGCGGGAGTCGACCTTCTCTCCCCGCGCCTGCTCCGGAGACATGTACGCGAACTTGCCCTTGAGCATCCCCGGGGCCGTGAAGCTGGTGCCCGCTTTGGCGATGCCGAAGTCCGTCAGCTTCACCGCGCCGTCGAAGCTGAGCAGCACGTTGTGAGGGGTGACGTCGCGGTGCACCAGCGTCAGCGGCTTGCCCTTGTCGCTCAGCGTGTGGGCGTAGTGGAGGCCGCGCGCGGTCTGGGCGCCGATCTCCGCCACCAGCGTCGGCGGCAAGGGTACGCCCAGCTCGCGGCAGCGGCGGCGCAGCTCCCACAGCGAGGCGCCGTGCACGTACTCCATCGCGATGAACCAGGCGTCCTCGTGTTTGTCGAAGTCGAAGATCTGCACCACGTTGACGTGGTTCAGGCGTGAGGCGACGCGCGCCTCCGCCATGAACATCTCGATGAAGGTGGGATCGTCCGAGAGGAAGGCCTTGATCCGCTTGATCACCACTTCCTTCTCGAAGCCCTCGGGGCCCCGCGAGGCGCAGAGAAAAAGCTCCGCCATGCCGCCTTCGGCGAGCTTGCGTTTGACCAGGTAACGACCAATCGAAGACCCGGGGAGCACCATCGACGGAATACGCACAACTCTAGTAGATGCGGTGCATGCGGTGGGGCCGGCTTTCGACAGGGTGGGTGTTGGTCGCCTCCATGGCCCTGGCCGCCCCGCGCACCGTGACCATCGCCGCTGGAGACTGCAAGGCCCCCGAGCTGGCAGCGGCCGCCCAGCTCTTCGCCGCCGCGGTGGCAGGCAAGCCGGGGGTCGAGGT
>JAYVRT010000656.1:0-4710 GCA_043776025.1 Archangiaceae bacterium
GGAGCGGGCGGCGCGGGAGCGGGCGGCGCGGGAGCGGGCGGCGCGGGGGCGGGCGGGGGCGGAGCAGGCGCGGGCGGGTCGGACCACTCGGCCTGGAGCTCGACCTCGGCCTCGGGCTCGGCCGGGAACTCGAGGATCTCCTCCTCGAGTTCGATGCCCTGGACGATCTCTCCCTGCACGACCTCGGCATCGATCGGAGGCGCCTCGGTTCCCGGCCCCTCGTCGAGCGAGAGCCCGCCCTCGCGTTTGGTCCACTGCTCGCCGGTGTTGTTCAACTCCGACATCCCGAGGAAGTCGGAGTTGCTCGCCAGCGGCACCGCGTCCGTGGGGCTCGCGCCGCCGTCGTCGAAAGCGACGGACGCAGCTTCCTGCGGCATCGGCGAGTTCGGCGCGCTCGGGTTCGCCATCGTCGCCAGGGTGCCGCTCTCGACCAGGCTCTCCCCGTCGCCGGAGAATGAGCTCGAGTCGGGCGCGGAGGCAGCGGGGAAGCTCAAAAAGTCGCTGGTCTTCGCCAGCTCGATCTTGTCACCAGCATCGCCGCCGAGATCCATCGGCACCTCGACCGGCAACGGCTTGTCGTCAACGGCGACGTCGAAGTCCATCGGGGTGGCGTGGGCGTCGACGATCGGCGGCGGCGGCTCGTTGGCGATCGACGGGGGTAGATCTCCCAGCGAGGCCTCGAACCCGGTGTGCGTCGAGGCGGGCGGCTCTGGTTCGTGGCCCACGGGAATGTCGTCGAACGACGCGGCGAACAACGGCGCGGCAGCGACGCCCACCGCGGGCGCCGGCTCGGGGGAGACGTCGACGCTCGCGTCGAGCAGCGGCTCGTGCTCGAACACCGGCTCCTCGACATGAATCGACAGCGGGATGCTCGGGCGCGGGGCGGGGACTTCATCCCACGCGGGGGTGGTGTTCGCGGCGGTGGGTTCGAACACCGGAAGCTCGGGGCTGGGGGCCGCGGCGGCGGGGGCCAGCGGAGCAGGCGGGCGATCCGGGTAGAGGTCCTTGTCGGTGGCAGAG
The DNA here is from genome assembly GCA_043776025.1 of Archangiaceae bacterium. GTDB lineage: Bacteria > Myxococcota > Myxococcia > Myxococcales > Myxococcaceae > JAYVRT01. The sequence continues at coordinate 1,021 of JAYVRT010000656.1, forward strand.
ATCGGCGCAACGTGGGTCAGCGCCATCGGTGGCCCGGAGGGCTCCGGCTGCGACGGTGGCGGGGGCGGAGGCGGCGCGGCGGGTGCGCCGAGCAAGTTCGACAGCTCGCCCAACGACGGGAGTTCGGCGGGCGCCTGGGTCTCCACCGGCATCGGTCGAGCGGCGAACACCTCGGCCCCGAGGTCCTCTCCGACCATGATCGACGGCATTTCGGCTTCGCCGCTCACCCGGTCACTGGTGCGCGCGGGCAGTGGGGCCGGCCCTGGGTCGGGCTCGAGAGAGACCTCTTCGGCTTCGAGGGCGATCGCGCTCGTGGACGGGGCGAGTGGCGCCACTGGCGGCTCGGTGGTCGCCGATGGCTCCACGGGGAACAGGGGCTTCGCGGCGGCGGGCTCGGGGTCGAACGACAACTCCACTGGCAGCGAGGGCGACGGCGGGGGAGGGCGGATCGCCTCGGAGTCGAAGGAGATCTCGACGGGCGCGATCGCCGCCCCGGCGGCGGGCCCGGGCAGCGCAGGGGGGACAACCGGCGTGACAGGGCCGGGGTCGTCGAAGACCGAGCGGAAGGCTGTGGGCTGAGCCGCGACGAGGGCGGGCTCGGTCGGAATCGGACCGGCATCGAAGGTCATCTCGACGGGAGCGCTTGGCGCCTGGGCAGCGCTCGCCTCGGCCGGCGCAGGAGCGGGCGCGTCGAACGCCGAGCGGAACGCAGGCTCCGCTGCGGCTGCCGGTGGAGCGTCGAAGGCGGAGCGGAGCGGCGCTGCCTCGGCGACGGGAGCGGGCGCGTCGAAGACCGAGCGGAAGGCAGGCTCCACGGCGGCTGCCGGCGGAGCGTCGAAGGCGGAGCGGACCGGCGCTGCCTCGGCGAGGGGAGCGGGTGCCTCGAAGTCCGACTTGATTGGCTCCGCCGCGGCGGCGGGCGGGGCGATCGGTTCCGGCGCGATGGCCGGCGGTGCCGCTTCAGCGACCGTGTCGAGGACCCTCGGTGCCGGTTCAGCGACCGCATCGAGGATCATCGGCGCAGGCTCGACGGTGGCGGCAATCACCGGCGCCGGCTCGACGATCGGTTCAGCGATTCGCAGCGGCTTGCTCGGCGCCGTCGCCTCGAGGTCGAAGCCCAGGTCGATCGAAGGCTCGAGCGGCGCCGGCTGGGCCGCCGGCACGATCTGGGTGGCGCTGGCGGTCGGTGGCGCTTCGTCGAACGAGAGCGAGCTGCGCAGGTCGCCGAGCAGGTCGGCCGGCACGGCCGCGGGAGCCTCGTACACCGGGGCCCGGGTCAGCGGCTTCTCGGGACCGAGGGTTGTCTTCGGTGCGGCCGGCACCGGGGCCAGCGGCGGCGAAGAGTCGAGGAGGGTGACGTCGTCGTCGGTCACCTCCATCACTTCGTCTTCCGCGACCTCGACCGGGCCGTCCTCTTCGGAGGCGGCGACCGGCGCGGTCACGGGCCGCGGCGGAAGGATCGCGCGGCCCAGTGAGGAAGGGTTGAAGGGCGCGGGAACGGGAGCCGGCGCCGATGGGGCCGGTCTCGGCGCGACGTACACCGGCGTGGGGACGTAGGGCGCGGCGGGTTGCCAGCTCGGGGCTTGCGGCGCGGACGGCGGCGCGTACCCTGGGTATTGCGGTTGGGGCTGCTGGTACCCCGGGTCGTAATACTGCCCGGTGTTGGGGTCGTAGTTCGCCGGCCACTGCTGCTGTTGCGCCTGCGGATCCCACTGCTGCTGCGGCGGCGGCTGCTCGTAGCCTTGCGCGTTCGGATCGTAGCCGCCTTGCGGCTGGTTCGGATCGTACGGGACGTTGGGGTCGTACCCCTGCTGCGGCGGGTAGTAGCCGGCGTTGGGGTCGTGGCCGGGCTGCTGCGGCGGGTAGTAGCCCGCGTTCGGGTCGTAGTAGGGCGGCTGCGACGGCGCTGGCCACTGCGACTGGGGCTGCTGGTAGCCCGCGTAGTACTGGCCCGTCTGGGGGTCGTACCCGGGCGGGTAGGTGTACCAGGCCCCATCTTCACCGTAGTACCCCTGCTGGGCAGTCATGCCGAGCTGCCCGCCCAGGTCGAGCCAGCGCTGTTCTTCGGGCTGTGAAAGACCGCCCGCTTTCCGCTTCTCGTCCAAGAAGCGGAATTCGCGCATCGCGGCCTGCGTGTCTGACATAGGGCGCGACGAGTCTAGGGTCGAAAATAGGGGGGGTAAATGTTTGTTGCCTATCGGCCTTTCAGCTCCGACTCGACCTCTTCCTGCAGCTTGACCAGGTCACAGTCGTACCGCTTCTGCAGGACGCTGGCGAAGCTCTGGCCCGCGCCCACGTCCGCTAGCATTCCGAGGAAGTTGTCGGCCCCGCCGGTCTTCATCATCACCCCGACGGTCGCCGCCGACATCGCGTAGCGCAGGGCCGGGTTGTCCTGCTGGGCGAGCATCCCGTGCGACATCTCCTGCAAGGACGGAAGCCGGCCCGCCTTCGCCATCTGCCCGAGCGCCTTCTGGACGTGGGGGGGGCCGCCTTCGTTGCCCTCGTAGCGCCACTCCGTCCACTCCGCGAGCCCTTCGTTGGTCCAGGTCGGCGCCCGTTCGGCGTGGAAGCCGCAGACCTCGTCCACCACCGCGTGCACGTACTCGTGCACCTGCTTCGCCTGGTTGTGGGCGTTGATCTCCGCCGAGTCATTCATTCGGATCGCGCTCTCGGAATAGAAGCCGAGGATGTTCTCGGCCATCTGCGCGCCGTGGTGCATCCTGAACTCCTCCTTCGAGTAGAGGATCACATCGGTGGGGGACTCGCGCGACTTGCCGAGGAAGCGCTGCGAAGCCTGCCGCGCCTCTTCGAGCGCCGCCTGCACCTTGCCCTCGTAGTCGGCGCGCTGGCCGAAGTCGCGCTGGCCGTTGAAGTAGCGGAAGCGGAAGTGGGTGTTCGCGCGCAGCCGCCGGCCCTCCGCGTCGACGCTCGACTCATAGCTCAGGCTGTCGGTGGTCTTCGGCGGGGGACGCCCGGCCAGCTGCGGGCCGCGGGGTTGCTCGGGCGCGCTCGTCCCCTCCGCCGCGGCGTCCTGGCGGCGCTTCAAGTCCTTCTCCATCGCGACCAGGTCGCTCTTCGCGTTCTTCCCGTCGGCCTGCATCGCCCGGGCGCGCTTGAGCAGCGCGTCGGCTTCCTTTGCCTGAGGCGATTTCTTCGGCACCGCGCCCAGCGCCAGCACCGCCGCCTCGCCGTCGTTCTCCGACAGCGCCAACCGGCCGAGCTCGAGCGAGAAGCGGGCGTCTCTGGGGAAGGCCTTCGCACCGGCCCGCAGCGCCTTTTCCGCGGCCGACTTCTGGTCCGTCTTCAGGCCGGTGCGCCCGACGCACACCAGCGCGTCGGCGGTGGCCTCGAACTCCGAGGCCTTCTCGCCCAGCGAGTAGGCCATCACCGGGTCGCTTGCCTCGAGCGCGGCGCAGCCCCGGGCGAGCGCGCCGGCGAGCTTCGTCCGCTCGGTCGCGGTGTAGCCGTCGGCCTTGGCGGCGGCGAAGGCGAGGTAGAGCTCTTCCCACTGCTTGCCGGTGGCGAACACGTCGGCTTTGGCCGCGGGGGGAGGAGCGGCGGCGAGGAGCAGGGCGAGGGCGAGCACCGGGCGCCCAGTCTACCTAGGACAGCGATCGGTTCATCAACTGAATGAATCCGATCGCTTGTCGGGTTGAGGTTTGATCTTTTCGTGCCCTCTCGGAGGGCACG
>JAYVRT010000657.1:0-4710 GCA_043776025.1 Archangiaceae bacterium
GATCACCACCCGCTCTCCCTTCTGGGCGAGGCCGCGGGCGAGCAGCTCTTCCTCGACGCGGCGGACCATCGCCTCGGTCTCCTGCATCGGCTCGAGCACCCGGGGGACCACGCCCCAGAGCAGTGAGAGCCGGCGGCGCACTTCCTGGTTCGGCGAGAAGGCGATGATCGGCACCTGGGGCCGGTAGTGGGAGAGCAGCCGGGCGGTGGTGCCCGAGAGGGTGAAGCCGACAATCAGGCTCGCGCCGCATTCGCGGGCGGCACGGCATGCGACGCCGCAGGTGACATCGGGGAACTCGGCGGGGAACTTCACCGGCTCGCCGCTGCCGATGCGGGGGAAGCTCTGGCGCATCGCGGACTCGGCCGCGAGGACGATGCGATCCATCATCTCCACCGACTCGACCGGGTACTTGCCGCTCGCGGTCTCGCCCGAGAGCATCACCGCGTCGGTGCCGTCGAAGATCGCGTTGGCGACGTCGCTCGCCTCGGCGCGGGTCGGCCGGGGGTGCTCGATCATCGAGTTGAGCATCTGGGTCGCGACGATCACCGGCAGCGCCCGGGCGTTGGCGCGGCGGATGATGTCCTTCTGAATCGCGGGGACCTCTTCCGGCGGAATCTCGACCCCCAGGTCTCCGCGGGCGACCATCACCCCGTCGGTCTTGTCGAGGATCGCGTCGAGCCGGGCGATCGCCTCGGGCTTCTCCAGCTTGGCGATGATCGGCACCACCCGGCCCGCCTCGAGCATCGCCGCCCGGGTCATGTCGAGATCCTGCGGGGTGCGGACGAACGACAGTCCCATGTAGTCGACGCCGTTCTTGATGCCGAAGATCAGGTCTTCCTTGTCCTTCGGGGTCAGCGCGTCGGCCCGCAGCGCCACGCCGGGCAGGTTGATGCCCTTGTTGTTGCGCAGCGGCCCGCCGTGGACGACCTCGGTGCGTACCAGCTTCTGCTTGTCGGTGGAGAGCACCTTGAGCTCGAGCAGGCCGTCGTCGAGCAGAATCCGATCGCCGACGTTCACGTCCGCGGCGAGGTGGCCGTAGGTGGTGGAGACGATCGTCTCGGTGCCGGGCACGGCCTCGTCGGTGGTGATCGAGAACTCCGAGCCTTCGACCAGCTGGATCTCGCCCTTGACCAGGCGGCCGGTGCGAATCTTCGGGCCCTGGAGGTCGCCGAGGATCCCGACGCCTTTGCGCACCTTGAGCGAGGCCGCGCGGATCTTGTCGATCAGCTCTTTGTGCTGGGCGTGGGTCCCGTGCGAGAAGTTGAGTCGAACGACGTCCATTCCCGCCGCCAACAACCGCTCGAGCATCTCCTGGCTGCTACTGGCCGGACCAAGCGTGCAGACAATCTTTGCGCGTCGCATTTGTCAGTGGCCTTATCAGGTCTAAACCCTGTGCTCCTCTTCCAGAAACGATTTCAGTCCGGCATCGTCGACGGCAGCGTCACCGTTACGGTGCGCCTGTGGGACAAGCCGCACGTGAAGGCGGGCGGCCGCTACCGGGTGCACCCGATTGGCGTGGTCGAGGTCGACGCGGTGGCCCAGGTGCCGTTCGGGTCGATCAGCGAGGCCGACGCGCGGCGCGCCGGCTTCACTTCACTCGGCGAGCTGACCGCGTACGCGCTGCCGGTGGCGAAGGGCCCGCTCACCGCCGCGACGCCAGTCTTCCGCGTCGAGTTTCACCACGGAGGCGACGGAGACCGGGTGCCGATCGCCCTGGTGGCGAAGCTGTCGAAGGAAGACGTCGCCGAGCTCTGCCGCCGGCTGAAGCGGTTCGACGCGAAGAAGCCGTGGACGAAGCAGACGCTGGCGTTGATCGCCAAGCGTCCGAAGATCGCCGCCTCGAAGCTGGCGGCGTCGATCGGCCGCGAGACCGAGCCGTTCAAGGTCGACGTGCGCAAGCTGAAGAAGCTGGGGCTGACCCAGAGCTTCGAGGTCGGCTACGGGTTGTCGCCGCGCGGCCGGGCGTTCTTGAGGCGAAAACCCCGCTGGTAACACGCGCCGGGCCCTGAACAACGGGCTCCCGCGTCACCGTCGAGTTCCGCCTGGCTGAATCGCCCCCGTTCTGACGAGCGCTTCGCGGCAAGCCTGGCCGGGATCAAGGCGGCCGCGAGGAGCCCGCGGAGTGTGGCCGCACCCACCTGAGCAGGCACCACAGCGGCCAACGCCGAGCCCGGCCAGGATCGGCGCGACCTGTTTTACCGTCCGAGCAGCCTCGCCAGGTGCTGCTTTTCCCAGTTGAGCGCGGCGGCATAGAGCGGAAACGCCTTCTCGCGATCCTTGAACGCCCTCGGGTGGTGCACGTGGCGACCGTCGTGGCGCGCGCTGGGGAACAGCTGATGCAGCATCTCGTGAAAGACGATGTACTCGACGAAGAACAGCGGTACGTCGGGCTTGTCGAGCGCGGGGTGGACGCGGATCTCCCGCGCCGCGTGATCGTACACGCCGAGCCGAATCGACTTCCGCCGGCGGCGGGTCGCGCCCCGGCCCCAGCCGATTCGCGCGCGGATCCCGTCCTGGAAGTGCGTCTGGTTGAGCTGGGTAAAGATCCGCAGCAGGTCGAAGCACTTCCCCACCGCCTCGAGCGCTTCGGCCCGCCGCGGCACCGCGCGGATCCTCGCGCCGCTGCCGGCGACGTAGGCGTCGATCACCCTCCCCGCCCGGCGCTTCCCTCGCCCGGCGTAGTCGGCCAGCGCCAGCACCACCTCGTCGGGCGCATCGAGGAACATGTGGTGCAGCCGCAGGGTCAGCTCGCCGTCCTCTCGTTGGTAGCTGACCATTGTCGAGCGGTTGTCGTTGACCACCAGGCGCACCCGCGCCCCGAGGTCGGCGGCGATCCGCCGGGCGAGCGCGTCGGCGCGGGGCAGCACCTCCTCCTGCGGGGGCGGCGGCGGCCTTGGGGCCAACGGCGCGGCAACGGCCCGGCGCGGGTTGAACAGCTCGAGCTGGTACGGGGCAATCACGGTGTCCCGTATCTAAATCACCGCGGATCTTCCCTGTGAAGGCCCTGCTCACGCCGCCGGTGCTCGTTGGCTTCGCGCTGTTGACGTGCGCCGAGCGCCTCGAGTGACTCTCGGGTGGTGCCGAACGCCGCCCAGAGCGCCTCGAACGAATCCGCTTCCTCGATGGCGAGGCAGGCGTGCTCGCCCGACGCCGCCGCCTCGGCGACCGAGCCGAAGCGATCCACCTGCAGGCCCCACTCGCCGCCGGCCCGCGGCTCGAACGGGTAGAGCCGGCACGCGGTGGGCCGTTGCTGTGCCGTCAAGGAGCAGCCCTGGGGCCCATGGAAGACGCACGCCCCCGCGCGGCGGCGCAGCGTCAGCCGGCGCGTCTGCGGGCCGAAGTAGGCGCCGAGCGCCCAATGCACCCGCGCCCACCGCGCCGCCTCTTCCTCGCCCAGCCACTCCCACTCGGTGAACTCCTCGACCGCGCGGCCGGTCACCTCGGCGAGGCGGTCGGCGTCGGCCCAGGTCAGCGTCGCCAGCTGCTCGTCGCCCCGGACCTCGCAGCAGCTGCCGCCAAACGCCTTGGGGCAGCGTGCGCAGACATGGCTCATCGACGGTTCACCGACCTGCGGACGCACAAACGCCCGGGGACCTCAGGAGGCACCCGGGCGTCGATGTCCTTCACGCCGGCCTGGTTACCAGGTGCGGCCGAAGATGTCGTACAGGCCGCGCATGATCTCCAGGCTGCGCACGGTCTCGCGGAGCTTGCCTTCCCACTCTGCCGAGGTGAGGCCGTCGACCTTGGTGCCGCCCGTCTTCGCCGCGTAGTACTTGCCGGCCTGGAGGTTGGCGCGATCGAGGAGGAGCACGGTCGCCGGGGTGCCGACGTACACCGGGCCGGTGGTCTGCTTCAGGCCGGCGTAGATGTAGCCGCCCACCAGATCCTGCGGCAGCGACTTGGCGACCAGCGGGAGCGTCGGGTCGGGGAAGTTGACCGCGGTGTAGTTGTCGGTCGGCGTCAGCGACTCACCCGAGCCCAGCTTGTAGATCTGGTTGAAGCTCGCGTACTCCTGATTGAAGTTGTCGGTGAAGTACGCCATCCCCAGGACCTCGGTGTAGAAGCGCGTGCCCCAGGTCGGGTTGCTGACCACCTTCTCCATCGTCAACGTGTTGCCCATGCCGTCGACCGGAATCGCGGCAGGAGGCGGGTAGTTGAAGTTCTGGATGTAGCTGTCGGCGTGCAGCGGGGTCGCCGGCAGCACCATCGCCGTGCCGTCCGACAGCTTCGCCAACGACGAAGACAGCCCGGAGGTGTTCTCCGCCCAGACGTCGCGGAACAGCGGCGCCAGCTCGCGGTTGAAGGTGATGAAGTACGGCAGCGAGTACTTCAGCGCATCCGAGCCACGGTCGACGCCGAGGAAGTTGGTCTCGCTGCTGGTCAGCGCCGCGATCGCCAGGCGCTGGTCCCAGAAGTGGCCGACTTCGTTCACGCGGGTGAAGTTGTCGTACCCGTTGGCGTCGTAGACGGAGAACATGCTCCGGCCCGGCCCGCGGGGCACGTAGGCGACGTCGGTGTAGCCGCCGCCCGCCGCGGACTTGGCGTTGGCGATGTAAGCCGTCTCCGCCGCGCTGCTCAGCCGCCCGTTGTTGCTCTTGTTGGTCGGCAGGTAGACCCAGGTGCCGGCGGCGTTCTTGCCGTGGTACCCGGCCGACGGCGTCGACAGCTGACGCATCAGCAGGTTGGTCGAATCGGTGACCGCCATCGTCC
>JAYVRT010000658.1:0-17287 GCA_043776025.1 Archangiaceae bacterium
CACCCCGTCAAACGCTGACCTATCGCCGAAGCTCAACACGCTGCTGGCGGACATTTCTCCTGAGCAGTTGTACCCGGACATTTCTCCTGAGCATCGACAGCCGCACGTTGCCCGGGTTTCAGCCGGCCCCTGGCCGCAGTACTCTTGTCTGCGATGAGAACTCGACTTGGGACCTTGCTGTTCCTGTCAAGCCTTTGGGGCTGCGCGACGACAGCTCCGGCCCCGCCGCCGAGCCGCGACCCGGCAGGCGAAACCCAGGCACAGAGCACTGCCACCCCGGCGCCCAACGGGGCAGTCGATTTCGCGACCGCTCAGACTCTTCATGCAGATGGTGGAGCAGCCGAGGGGGCGTTTCGGCCCGGGCAGACGCCGGGACATGAGCAGGGCGTCGGCTGGCTTCAGCCGACCCAATGAGCCGCAGGCCGATCAGGGGTAGAGCAACTTCTCCAGCTGAAGCAGCCCTTGCTGCAGCGACGGGCCCGGGTGCAGCAAATCCTTCGAGGGCAGCGTCAGCCAGCGCGCCTCCTTCAGCCCCGCCAGCGACTGGAACGCCGCTTTCCCGTCGATGACATCCGCCGCGTCGAGCACCACGTCCGGATGGAGGGCGACCGCGCTCTCCGCGGAGAACAGCGGGTAGGAAGTCGGCGCCGCCGCGGCGACGTTGACCGCGCCGGTGTCGGCGAGCAGCTCGTGCGCGAAGCTGCCCGGGCCGGCCACCACCAGCGGCTGCCAGCCATAGACGAAGAGCACCCGCAGGGGCTTGCGCGCCTTCGCCCGGCCCCGGACCTCCTCGCGGGTGCGGCGGACCTCATCGACCAGCGCCTGCGCCTTCTGTTTCGCGCCGAGCGCCTCGCCGATTTGCAGCGTCGCCTCGAGCGCGTCCTCGACGGTGGTCAACGGGAGCGCCAGCACCGGGATGCCCAGCTCTCCCATCTTCTCCACCGCCTTCTGGTTCGCCGGCGCTTTCTGCACCAACACCAACTCGGCCTTCGCCGCCAGCACCGCTTCGATTGACGGGTCGTTGAACCCGCCCATTCGCTTCAGCGCCTTTACCTCCGGCGCCTCGTCGTAGCGGGAGACACCCACCAGCAGCGCCCCTTTGCCCAGCGCCAGCACCGTCTCGGTCAGCGACGGCGCGAACGTCACCACCCGACTCGGGGTTTTGGTGGGGTGAGGGCCGAGCCACAGCGCGCCGGCTCCGGAATCGGGAGCGGCGCCCAGCAGCAGCGCGAGGACGAGCGCGGTCAAGGCACGGCCAGGATGTCGCCCACGTTGGCGATGTGGGTCACCGGGTCCACCGCGCAGGCGGCGATCGCCGCGCCCGCGTCGCCGGAGTAGCCCCGCCGCTCGCCCAGCGTGTTGCCGGTGATGTCGAGGACGAAGATGCGCCCCCCGTTCTGGTCGCCGACGTACGCCCGCCCCTGGGAGAGCGCGAAGCGGCCGAGGAGAATCGGCGCGCAGCCGGCGCCGCCGTCCGCCCCGGCCGGGCAGCCTGGGGTCCAGGTCGACTGACGCACGTCGTTGCTGTCGAGCAGCACCACCGCCGACTTGTCGGTGGAGACCAGCTCGTAGTTCGGTGGGCCGTTGTAGATCGCCGCGCCGCCGCAGGTGACGAGCAGGTGGGTGCCGTCGGAGGCGAGCCAGAGCGGGTTGAGGCATTTGTCGGCGCCGAGGTCGATGATGCTCACCGCCTTCGTCGTCGGGTTGATCTTCGCCAGCAGGCCCGGCCCTTCCGGAACATAGGTGTCGGGGTTCAGGTTGTTGAGCGCGACGTAGAGCGCACCCTGGTGGGAGACGATCGCGTACGGCCGCGCGACCGGCGTGCCGCCGTCGAAGGGCTTCAGGTTCACCACGCTCAAGTCAATCGTGTCCGCGGTCACCACCGCCGGCGCCGCCGGGTTGCTGACGTTGACCTTGAGGACCTTCTGCCCCGCTGACGCGCCCGCGGCGCCGAACCCGCCGTAGAGCGGAATCCAAACCGACGCGCCGACCTTCACCAGCCCCTCGGGGTAGCTGTTGGCGCCCAGCGGCAGCTCGGCCACGCTGAGTAAGCCGACGCCGCCGTCCGCTACCGCGCCGCCGTCGGGGTAGACGCCGTCGAACTTCTTGAGCACCTGCAGCGTGCCGCTGCCGGAGTTGATGACGTAGACGTAGGGCGCGTCGACCACCACCTGGTTCGGCACGCTGCCCGTCGCCGCCACCTGCGGCAGCCGGGCGAAGGCGTGACCGCCGACCGAGCGCATCCTCGCCTGGTAGAGCTTCTGGTCGATGCCGTCGGCGACCAGCACCGTCTGGTCATACGCAGCGAGAGCCGCCGGCCCGGTGCCCAGCGGCTCGGCCGGACCCTTGAACTCGCTCTTCTGCTGCAGGCCCACCAACTGCCCCGACGAGAAGCAGGCGGCGACCAGGTCGTAGCTGCAGTGGCCCGAACGGCAGCTCTGCGAGTTCTCGCAGGCGATGGCGCAGCCGCCGCAGTTGGCGGGGTCGGTGGTGACGTCGACGCAGCTGGCGGCGCACTGGGTGGTGAACGGCCCCGCGGTGGGGCACGAGGTGCGGCATTGGCCCTGCTCGCAGACCTGGGTCGGGGTGCAGGCGGTCGAGCCCGCGGCGCCGCACGCTCCGCAGTGCTTCGCGTCGGTGTCGAGCACGGTGCACTCGCCGTCGCAGCTCGTCGTCCCCGCGCTGCACTTGCAGACCTTGTTGTCACAGATTTGCCCGCTGCGGCACGCGTTGCCGCAGGCGCCGCAATTCTTCGCATCCGAGGTGGGGTCGATGCAGCCCTGGCCACAGCGCTCGGTGCCGGTCTGACAGACGATGCCGGTGTCCGGACAACCCGCCAACAGCAACAACGCGAGCGCGCCGAGAGAGACGACGTGGGGCAGCTTCATGGGTGAGGCTCCTTGGAGAACGAAGTGGCGATCGAAAGGGTGAGGTAGGCGCCGCGCGAGGGAAGCGGGTAGCCGTCGAGATCCTGGCTCTGAACGTCGAGCACGTTCTTGAACTCGAGGGCAATCGAGATCTGCCGCAAAGGCAGCGGGCGGGTGGCGAGGCCGACGTTGACGTACGCCCGGGAGGCGAGCGCGACCGTCTCGGTACGGTTGGTGAATTGCTCCGATTGCCACAGCACCTCGCCGTGGGCGCGCAGCCAGACGGGGCCGACCGCGGCGCGCGCCGCGAGCTTGTGCCGGGGCCGGTAGGGCAGCGACTTGCCGTAGTAGCGCGGGTCGTCCTTGAGGTTCTCCGTCGACAGCAGGGTGTAGCTGCCCGCCGCCGACAGCCAGGGGGTCGGCTCGAACGTTCCCTCGGCCTCGAGCCCGAGCACCCGCGCCGCCTGGAAGTTGTAGGGACGCGCCAGCTGCGGCGGGTAGTACTCGTAGCTGATCAGGTCTTCGTAGAGCGCCGCGAAGCCGCCGACCTGGAGGAAGCCCGATTCCCGACGGAAAGCGACGGCGGCGTCGGCGGAGAGCCCGCGCTCGGGCCGGAGCCTGGGGTTGGGCGCGAGGTGCGCCTGCATCAGGTACAGCTCGAGGAAGGTCGGGGGCCGGTGCGCCTGGCCGCCGTTGACCCGAAGCTCGAAGCCGTGGGGCAGCAGCAGCAGCGCGCCGGCGCGGGGCGAGACCCCGGTGAACGGCCCCGACTGGTCGACCCGCACCGTGGCGTTGATCGCCAGCGCGCCGTCAAAGAGAAACACCTCGTCGCCGACCATCGCTCCCGCACGCACCCAGGACGGACGTGACGCGGCGGGCGAACGGAGCCACTCGGTGGTGAGGCTCGCCGCCGCCGAGAGCCCGTGGCGGGTGAAGACCAGCTGGCTGTAGGAGACGTCGACGCCCGCGCCGCCTTCGACCTGGCGCCAGGTGCCGCTGCAGGAACAGGGAGCGCCGGTGAGCGTCGTCTGGTCCAGCCGGCCCCAGCCGAGCGCGGTCAGCTCGCCGCCTCCCTCGAAGCGCCCGGTGAGCCGCGCGCCGAGCAGGCCGTGGCCCGCCGCCTCCGACGCGTCCGCGGTCGGGTTCTGCGCCGTGCCCGCCAGCCCCCGCGCCTCGGCGCCGCCTTCGCCCAACACCTCGAGCGACAGCCGCGAAGACAGCGCGTGCTCGTACCGCAGCAGGCCGCCGCCGCCGCTCGCGTGGTTGTTGCGGCGGACCAGCGGCGTCAGCGGGTTGTTGGGCAGCGAGGGCTGCTCGTCGTAGAGGAACCCGAAGTCTCCGTCGCTGCGCGCGCCGTGCACCATCACCAGCCCGTCGCCACCCAACAGGTCCCCCGCCGCGCAGAGCGAGCCGAGCGCGGTGCCGAAGCTGCCCCAGGTCGCCTCCGCCGAGAGCGTCGCGCCGTGGCGGGGGCGGTGGGTGAGGATGTTTATTACGCCGTTGAGCGTCCCCGGGCCGTAGCGCGCGCTCGAGGCCCCCCGCAGCACCTCGATGCGCTCCACCACCGCCGCAGGGATGCGCGAGAGGTCGACGCTGCTGCCGGGCGTCGAGAGCGGGATGCCGTCGAGCAACACCAGCACCCCGGTCGCACCGGCGCCGCGCAGCGACAGGCTCTTGCGCTGGCCGACGCCGCCCGCGTCGGAGAGCACCACCCCCGGCGTGGGGGCGAGCAGCTCGGCGGTGTCCTTCGCCTCTCCCTGGTGGGCCGCGGTGTCGATCAACGTCACCACGCCGCTGGGAGAGGTGCGGGTCACCGACGAGGCCGCCAGCGCCGCTTCCGGTACCGGCACGTCCACCGGCGGCAGGGGGACCTCGGGCGCGCTCTGGCCCCGCGCGGGGGACGCGCACAGCAGAGCAAGGACAAGGAGGGGGATTTTTCCCATAGGGCCCTCTGCTCTCTCGCTCGGAAAGAGAAGGCAAATCCACTGCTCCCACGGGCAGGTGTCCTGGCTTCCGGGCCCTCGTTCCGCTTCCACCTTCCCACGCCCGAACTGCGACGCAGTGGCGACTGCTTTGAAGCGGCTCGTGCCTCGCGTTTCTGCGGGGCTGCCCGGTCACAGTGGCGGGACCGCGCCGGAATTCCACCGGCTTCCCTCTTGCGTGCCGTATTGGCACCCTTGGGCGACGCGGCTTGTACGGCGTCGCCTCAGACGGGTCAAGCGAGTGGAGCATCCGCGCCGCTCCCGTTTCCCGGACGATTCGCGGTGGGCCCGCGTGGCCTCCCCTCTGACGGCGCCCTGGCACAGGCGCTGCTCCAACGCTTCACACCGCTCCGTGGTGGAGCGGCATCAAGAAACGCGAGGAGGAGAAGCATGGAGCTCGGGAAGAGGTACGCCGTTTTCTCGGTGAGGAAACAGGAGAAGACCGGCGCGGCGATCTGGGTGCGCGCCGGGTACGCGTGGGCCAATGCCGATGGGTCGGCCAACGTGACGCTGGATGTGCTGCCGCTCGACGGGAAGCTGCACATCCGCGAGGCGGGAGAGAAGCGCGAGTACGCGGGAGCGGCGACGCCCCCGCGTCCACGGACGGAGCAACAGGGGACGCAGTCACTGCAGTTGGTCGAAGTTCAATCGATGGGGGGACACTGAAATGAAACAGGCAATGACGATGGTGGTGGTGGCGGCGGTGCTGGCGGTCGGAGCGGGGAACGCCGAGGCAGCGGGACCCAGGAAGCCCGCGAAGCAGGTGGCGGGGGTGGTGAACCTGAACCAGGCGACGGCGCAGCAGCTCGACCTGCTGCCGGGAGTGGGGGCGAAGGCGGCTCAGCGGATCATGGACTACCGGCGGAAGACGCCGTTCGCCCGGCCCGAAGAGCTGGTGAAGGTGAAGGGCTTCGGGAAGAAGAAGTTCGACAAGCTCAAGGTGCATCTCGCGGTGGCCGGGCCGACCACGCTCAAGCTGCTCGCCTCGGGGGACAAGGCCGAGAAGAGCGAGCAGGGGAGGGCGGCGCCGGCCGCGCGCTGACGCGCTGAAAGGTCGCGGAGCCTCCGGCCAGGCGTCGGGAGCTCCGTGACACCGCGTCAGGTGTTTTCGGTACAATCCAGGAGGGCGAGATGACCAGCGACGGCACCCAACAGATCCTCGAGGCGTTGCAAGGACTTCGCGCCGAGATCGCCGGACTTCGGACCGACGTGGGCGGACTTCGGAGCGACCTCGACGGACTGCGGACCGAGTTCCACGGACTTCGGAGCGAGTTCAAGGCGGAGTTGAGCCGGGAAATCGGCGGACTGCGCAGCGAGTTCAAGGCGGAGCTGAGCCGGGAAATCGGTGGACTGCGCAGCGAGTTCACGGTGCAGCTCTCCAGGGAAATCGGCGGCCTTCGAGCCGAGTTGCGCGAGACGAGCGCCGAGCTTCGGACGGAGATCTTCGATCTAAAGCTCGAGATGCGCGACGAATTCGGGCGTGTCTGGGATGAATTCGAGCTGCTCCGCTCAGACATGGGCATCGGCTTCAAGGCGCTAATCCAGAAAGACGACCGCCGCTTCATCGACCACGAGGGCAGGCTGCGCCGCGTCGAAGAGAAGACCGGGCTGCGGCGCCGGCGCCACTGATGCCTCGATGAAGCGCGCCGGGGAGTTCGAGCTAATCGATGCGTTCGTCGGCGAGCTGCCCCACCCGCACGCGCCGCGAGGGCCAGGCGACGACACCGCGGTGCTGCCGTCTGGCCGCGGAAAACTTTGCGTCACCACCGACGCCGTCGTCGAGGGGGTCCACTTCTCGCTCCCGAAGTTCTCGCTCGCGGATGTCGGCCACAAGGCGCTGGCGGTGAACCTCTCGGACCTCGCGGCGATGGGCGCGCGGCCGACCTGGTGGCTGTGCGCCCTTGGGTTACCGCCCCGCTTCGGCCGGACCCAGGTGGTCGCCCTCGCTGGGGGAATGGCACCCCTGGCGCGCCGCTACCGGCTTGAGTTGGTCGGCGGAAACGTGACCGCGTCGCCGGTGCTGACGGTGACGCTGACGCTCGCCGGTGAGGCGACCCGGCCGTTGCTGCGGTCAGGGGCGAAGCGCAGCGACTTGCTCTACGTGTCGGGCGTCCTCGGCGCCGCCGCCGCCGGGCTGTCGGACCCAGACGCCAGCCCCTCACTGGTTCGGGCGCAAAGGCGGCCGACTCCGCAGGTCGAGCTCGGCCTCGCCGCCGCGCCGTTCGCTTCGGCGGCGATCGACGTCTCCGACGGGTTGCTCGGAGATTTGCAGCACCTGTGCGACGCCTCGGGGTGCGGCGCAAACGTCGAGTCGGGCCTGCTCCCCCTGCCTCCCTCGGCGACCGCGGCCCGCGCGCTCGAGCGGGCGCTGTCCGGTGGCGAGGACTACCAGTTGCTGCTCGCGATTCCGCCTCGGAAGGCCGCGGCCTTCGAGCGTGCGTCGCGGGGCCTTGGGGTTCGGGTCACCCGCATCGGCGCGATGCGCTCACGTCGCGGGCTGACGCTCGACGGCGCACCGGGGCCAGCCCTGGGTTTTAATCACTTCCGGCCGAGGTGAACCCGTTGCGCGGCCTGGCAACGCGAGCTTCGACCAGGCGTTGGGGCAACACCGCGAGTGAGCCACCGTCCTCGTTGACGGGCCTTCAGTTTCTCGATGTGACGTCTGCCCATGCGACTCAAGCCGGCGCAAGCACCGGAGCCCGGCGGCGGCGAGTCCTTCGAGACCGACCTGCAGCTGTACGCGTGGCTGCGGCGCGCCGGGCTGGATTGCCTCACCCGCATCGGCGCCGACTGCCTGTTGCCGCTGTCCCCCACGCCTTCCCCGCCCGTTGTCTCGTTGCTCGCCCGTCGACCGCTGAGCGAGTTCTCGACTCTGCAGGCGCTCGAGCGCAGCGGCCGCACCCGCGAAGGCCCTCACTGGCTCGAGGTCTTCGTCGCGGCCCAGGCCTTCTTTCACGCCGAACGCGTCGCTCTGACTTCGGCCCTGGTCGACGTCGAGGCGCGGGTGCGCGAGCCGGCCGACGCCCGCGCGCGAGAGGCGCATCGCGCGCTGGTGACGCTGCGGGCCCAGTTTGCGCCCGGGGTCCCCCCGCGCGCACGCACCACCCTCGGCGCGTCTTCCTTGACGCTCGACCCCCAGCTTCCCGGCTTCGTCTTCGAGGACAGCCGTCGCTGGCTCCCTGAGCGCTTCGTCGGCACGCGGCTGATTCGGCCGAAGGTGGCGCTGACCTGGGTCGATGGCGGTGCCTCGGTGCAGTGCGACTGCGGTGCGAAGCTGTGTCACCACGCGCTGGCTGCCACCGACGCGGCGCTGCTGTGGCTCAAGGAACCGTTCACCGCGGAACGGAGCTTCGCTTTCGAGCAGCTGCAACGGCCGCAGTGGCAACGCGCTCTGTCTGCGATCGACGCCGCGCTCGGCGCGCAGACGCCGAAGGTGAATCATCGCGGCTTCATCTCCTGGCGGCTGAAATTCACCGGGGAAAGAGAGCTCGAGCTCGAACCGTTTCTCCACCGCGGGGACGGCGCGACGAAGGGGAAGCGGATGACCGCCCCGCAGCTGCTCGGGCTCAGGGGCCTGCTGTCCCCGGCTGACCAGAAGGTCGCCCAGCTCTTCGCCTTTGGGTACGGCGGGGTGAGCCACGGGTTGCTGCTCGCGCTCGAAGGACACCCGAGCGTCTTCCTCTCCGAGAACCCCGGGGAGCCGGTGCGGGTCGAGCGCGCCCAGGTCGGGCTCGTCGCTGAAGAGCGCGACGGCGCGGTCGTTGTCTGTGCGGGCGTCGACGGCGCCCCGCTGGGCCCCGGCGATGCGGCGCGGGCGATAGACCGCGACCGGGAGCAGCCGCTGTTCCTCTGGGATTCGGGGCCGAGGCTGCTCACCGTGCTCGAGGTGTCCGACGACGTCCGCGCCCTGCTCGAGGTGCTCGACCGCCACGGCAACCACTTTCCGCCCGAGAGCCACGCCCAGCTGCTCGAGCGGCTCTCCGCCGCCGCGGCGCGCGTGCCGGTGGCGATGCCACGCTCGGTGATGGGCGAGGCCGTCGTTCCCCGCGCCGACGTGGTGCTGCGGATTCACCTGCGGCCCAACCGGGCGGTGTCGCTCGAGGTGCGGACGCAGGCGATCGCCGAGGCGCCGACGAACCCGCCCGGGGCGGGGGCGCGAGATCTCCACGTTCGCCGCGGCGCTCGGGCGCTTCACGTTCGCCGCGACTTCGAGGCTGAGGTCGCCGCGGCGCGCGGCTGCGTCGCCAGCCTCGCCCTGGGTCCCTCGAGCGAGGCGGGGCCGTTTGTCTTCCAGTTCGCCGACCCGCAACCGGTGCTGGCCCTGCTCGCCACCCACCCCCGGCTTCACCTGGAGTGGGTCGACGGGCGGCTGCAGGTGCTGGGCGTCGCGGGCCCGGGCGCGCTGCGGGTGGTGTTGGAGAAGAAGCGCGCCTGGTTTGGCGTCCTCGGGGAGCTGAGCATCGAGGGAGAGCGCGTCGCCCTCGCGGTGCTGCTCGATGCGGTGCGCCGGGAAGACCGCTTCATCCAGGTGCGGCCCGGCACCTACGCGGAGATCTCCGAGGCGCTGCGCCGGCAGTTGGCCGACTTCGCCCCCCACGCGCACCCCGGGCCGCAAGGCCTCGCCATCGGCCCTTCTGCGGCGACGTCGATCTGGCAGCTGTCGCGCGCCGGCGTCGAGCTCCACACGGACTCCCACTGGCAACAACTGGCTGACCGAGCCGAGGAGGCGCGCACCCTTGCGCCGAAGGTGCCCGCCGCGCTGAAGGCCACGCTGCGCGACTACCAACGCGAAGGCTTCGAATGGCTCAGCCGCCTCGCCCACGCGGGCACCGGCGGCGTCCTCGCCGACGACATGGGCCTGGGGAAGACGGTGCAGACGCTGGCGTTGCTGTTGGCCCGCGCGAAGCTCGGCCCGGCGCTGGTGCTCGCGCCGACCTCGGTGGGTTTCAACTGGGTCGACGAGGCGGCGCGGTTTGCTCCGAAGCTGCGGGTCCACACCTTCGCCGACGCGGCGGATCGTGCGGCCCTCCTCGCCTGCCTCGGCCCGTTCGACGTGCTGATCGCCGGTTACGGGCTGCTGCCCCGCGAGCTCAAGAAGCTGAGCGTGGTGAAGTTCTCGACCGTCGTCTTCGACGAAGCGCAGGCGCTGAAGAACGCGGCCACCCAGCGCACCCGCGCTGCCTCCGAGCTCCAGGGAGACTTCAAGCTCGCCCTCACCGGGACTCCGGTGGAGAACCACCTCGGCGAGCTGTGGAGCCTGTACCGAATCGTCTTCCCCGAGCTGTTCGGCAGCTGGGAGTCGTTTCGCACCCGCTTCGCAGTGCGAATCGAGAAAAACGTCGACCCCGCGGCCAGCGCCGACCTCGCTCGGGTGCTGCAGCCGTTTCTGCTGCGCCGGACCAAGGCCGAGGTCGAGAAGGAGCTCCCGCCGCGCACCGAGATTCAGGTGCCGGTGGTGCTCGGCGCCGACGAGTGGCAGCTGTACGAGGACGCCCGCCTCGCGACGCTCTCCGAGCTGGGCACCCCGACGCAGAAGCTCAAGGAGCAGCAGCGCCGCGTCCAGGTGCTCGCCTCGCTCACCCGGCTGCGGCTGCTCGCTTCCCATCCCCGGCTCTACGACGCCTCCTCGACCGTCGAGTCCTCGAAGCTGCGCCGCGCGCTCGAGCTGATCACCGAGCTGCGCTCCGAGGGCCACCGGGCGTTGGTCTTCAGCCAGTTCACCTCGCACCTGGCACTCGTCCGCGAAGTGCTCGATGCCCGCGGAATCCCTTACGTCTATCTCGATGGTTCGACCCCGCGCACCGAGCGCAAAGACCGCGTGCGTGCCTTTCAGGACGGCGAAGCGCTGCTGTTCTTGATCTCGCTGAAAGCAGGCGGCTTCGGGCTCAACCTCACCGAAGCGGACAACGTGATTCACCTCGACCCCTGGTGGAACCCGGCGGTGGAGGACCAGGCAACCGACCGCGCCCACCGCATCGGCCAGACCCGGCCGGTCACCGTCTACCGCCTCATCACCCGGGGAACGATCGAAGAGCAGATGCTGCTGCTCCACGAGGGCAAGCGCGCGCTGGTCACCCGCGTGTTGGAGGGCAAGCAGCGGCCGGGACGCTTGACGAGCGAGGAGCTGCTGAAGCTGATCTCCACTCCCGCCGCGAAGGAATGACCGTCCCTCAGAACGCCTTCTGGAACTGCATGCTGAACGCAGCGCCGAACTGCGCCTGGCGCCGGAATCCGAACGCCACGTACATGTCGAGCTGAAACATGTCCTGCATCAGGATGTGCAGCCCCGGGCCGAACGCGTTCGCCAGCTGCGGTACGACGTAGCCGAGGTCCCGCAGCGGCACCGCGAACAGCGCCAGGTCGTGAAACAGGCTCACCTTGATCGCGTCGCGGCTGATCGAGAAACGAAACTCGACCGACAGGTTCGCTGCCGAGGGCACGTACTGGCCGGGGAAGACGCCCCGGGTGAAGTCGCCGACCGAGATCTCGTCATGGAAGGTGATGTCGCCCCACGACAGATGCCCGTGACTCTTCACCCAGAGGTCGTGCCAGCCGAACTCCTTCACATACTGGTACTGCACGTCGAGCCAGCCCAGGCCCGGCTCACCGGGAACCGGCAGGTACTGGCGCGCTTCGCCCTGGAGCACGTGGCGGCGATCCCACCGGATGATCTGCGGGTCCACCACCCACTCGCCGGTGAGGCGGATCAACGGCCGTTTGCGATCGACGTCCTGGTAGACGAGCACCGCCTGGGGAATCACGAAGCCGGGCTGGGAGGTGTACGCGAACAAGCGCCGCCACTCGAACCCCGCGCCGAGCAACAGGTGCAGCCCTTTGCTCAGCTCGAGCTCCCCTTGCAGCGCGGCGTCGAGGGTCACCGCCCAATAGTTCTCGAGCCAGAGATCGCGCCGCTGCCGGGCGAGCCAGTCGTTCTCCACCCAGAGGTTGCCGCGCAGCCGCTTGAACGCCACTGGCGTATCGTACCGGGTGACGACAAAGGCCCGTGAGAAGTTGACGTACAGCTTCTCGGTGTCGAGGCGTGACCGCACCCCAAAGCCGCCGCTGCCAGCGACGAGGAGGCGGTCGCCGCTGAAGAGGAGACTGCCCCAGGTGTTGCTGAGGCCCGTCTCGAAGCCGTCGTTGGGGCTGTTGCGAATGATCAGCCCGAGCCCGGTGCCCGGCCCGCCGCTGGGGAAGATGATTCGCAGCTCATACGGCCTGCGGGCGTGGACCATCTGCGCGCCCTGCATCGCGAGGTCGAACGACGCCGGGAGCGCCTCGAGCTGCGGGCCCGAATGCGTCACCTCGCCGCTGCGGACCAACTCCCAACGGACCCCAACCAGGCCCATCTGCTCGGAGAGCTCGCGCACCTGGCGATCCAGCAGCGGCCGGTTGAAGACGTCGGCAGGCAGGGTCAGCGCCAGCTTGAAGCGCACCTGCTCGAAGGAGAGCTGTCCGAGGTAGACGATCCGGTCGAGCTGACCTTCGTTGAGATGGACGACGATCTCGCCGTCCACCACCTCGGCGCCGACGCTCGCCAGTTGAAAGCCGGTTCGGCCGAGGTACTCGAGCATCTGACGGAGCACTTCGGCGGCGGTCTCCGGGTTGGGTCGGGCCCAGCTCGGCAGCCGGAGCATGTCGAGGTAAACTTCCGGCGGAAGCACCCGCGCGCCGACGATCCGCACGTTGACCCGGGCCGTGATCCGCTCCTCGGCGTGTGAGCCCCCGTCGCTCGCTTCCGAGCTGTCGACCACCACCCCGCGCGCTCCGCCGTCCGGTGAAAACCCGGCGTCGGTGAAGTCACCCGCGGGGGTCGGTGCCGCGAAGACTCCGACGGTCACGGCGGCGATGAGGCTGAGCACGATCGCGGATCAGCCTTCGGGTCTAGGTGAGGATCTTTCGACCCTGGATCACCCGAACCAGCACCACCACCACCGCGACGACCAGGAGGATGTGGACGAAGCCTCCCATCGTGTACGAGGTGACCATTCCAACCGCCCACAAGACCAACAGCACCACTGCGAGTGTCCAGAGCATGGCGGGGCGTTGTGCAAGCGGGCGGCCATGCCCGGACGCCACCCCTTCTGTTCTCCCGCGAGGTTGATACTTCGACGGACCGGGGCGAAAGGCCACGGGGCAGCTTGGCGCGCGCGCTCACCGTGGCACTTTGCCTCGCACGGCTCTGCGCTTCCCCGTGATCCGTCGGGCCAGCCTTCATTCGGGTGCGCGGCCCGACCCTTGCTCTGCTCCACTCCGATGCCTGCCCGCGCGTATGCGCTCACCCCGTTGAAGACTGCGTCCGGTGCGACGGCGCTTCAGCTCGAGGGGCGGCTGACCTTCGCCGACTCCGCCGCGTTGTGGAATGACTTGTTGCCCGACGTCGAGGCGGTCGAGCAGGGGCAACGCCTCGACTTCGACATGTCAAGGGTCGAGCGCGTCGACGGCGGCTCGATGGCGCTGCTGGTTCACTTGCGTGCGAACCTGCACCGTCGCGGCGCGACCTCGGAATTCATCGGCGCCGACGAGCACGTCCAGAAGCTGATCAGCCTCTACCGCGGCGATGTCGTGGTCGGCCGGCGGAAGCGGCGGCGCGCGCGGGGACTGCTCGAACAGATTGGCGGGAGCACCGTCGATATCCTCGGCGAGGTCCGGCAGGTCTTTGGTTTTCTTGGCCAGGCGATGATCGCGACCGTCGGCATGCTGCGCCGGCCGAGCACCGCCAACTGGGACGACCTGTTTCCCACGATGGACAGAACCGGCGCGGACGCGGTGCCGATCGTGATCCTGATCAACTTCCTCATCGGCCTGGTGATGGCCTTCCAGGGCGCGGTTCAGCTCAAGCAGTTCGGGGCCAACATCTTCGTCGCCGACCTCGTCGGCCTCTCGGTGTGCCGCGAGCTCGGCCCGCTGATGACGGCGATCATCATCTGCGGCCGCTCCGGGGCGGCGTTCGCCGCGGAGATCGGCTCGATGAAGGTCTCGGAGGAAATCGACGCGCTGAGGACGATGGGCTTCGGGCCGATGCGCTTCCTCGTGCTCCCGCGGACGATCGCGCTGATGTTGGTGTTGCCGTTGCTCACGTTGCTCGGCGACGCGGTGGGGATCCTCGGCGGCCTGGTGGTCGGGATCGCCAGCCTCGACCTCACCATCGTCGGCTACTTCGTCGAGACCCAGAAGGCGATCAGCGCCTGGGACATCTTCTCCGGGATGATCAAGAGCGGCGTCTTCGCGATGGTGATCGCCCTCATCTCCTGCCAGCAAGGGCTCTCCGCTACCGGCGGCGCCGCGGGCGTAGGCAAGCGCACCACCTCCTCGGTGGTGGCGACGCTCTTCGCGCTGATCCTCGTCGACGCCGGCTTCACCGTCGCCTTCCACGCGCTCAACCTATGAACGCGCTGATCAAAGCCACTGGGCTCTCGACGGGCTGGGAAGCCAACCTGTTGTTGGAGAACGTGAGCTTCGAGGTTCCCCGGGGAGACATCTTCGTCATCCTCGGGGGCAGCGGCTGCGGCAAGTCCACCCTGCTGCGACACCTGATCGGCCTCGAGATGCCGCTGGGCGGCACGGTCGAGGTCGAGGGCGTGGTGGGCTCAAACCTCGAGGTGGGCGCTCCTCCATTCGGAGTGATGTTTCAATCCGGCGCGCTTTTCGGGTCGATGACCGTCGGCGAGAACCTCGCGCTCCAACTGACCCAGTGGACCGCGCTGCCGATCGACGCGGTCAATGCCATCGTTCGCGCCAAGCTGCGGCTGGTCGGGCTCACCGACGCCGAGGACAAGTTCCCTTCCGAGCTGTCGGGCGGGATGAAAAAGCGCGCCGCGATCGCCCGGGCGATGGTGCTCGAGCCGGATCTGATCTTCCTCGACGAGCCGTCCGCGGGCCTCGACCCGGTGAGCTCCTTCGAGCTCGACGCCTTGATCCTCTCTCTCAACCAATCGCTGGGCCTGACCGTGGTGCTGGTCTCCCACGAGCTCGAGAGCATCTTCGCCATCGCGAGCAACTGCATCATGTTGGACAAGGAGAGCCGCAGCATCATCGCCCGCGGTGACCCACGCGAGCTGCGCGATCACTCGGAAGATCCGCGGGTCAGCTCGTTCTTCAACCGCCGCGCGGCCTCTGCGTCCCCGGCCCCTCGCCCGTCTGCGCCGGAAGGAACCCCATGAGCACGCCCACCAACCACTGGAAGCTCGGCCTCTTCGTCGTCGTTGGAATCGCCGCCTGCGCCGCGACGGTGATCTTCTTTGGCGGACGGACGCTGAAGAGGGAAACAGTCGCCTACAAGACCTACTTCGACGAGTCGGTGCAGGGGCTCGAGGTCGGCTCGCCGGTGAAGTACCGGGGGGTCAACATCGGCAACGTCTCCGAAATCGACCTCGCAGGGGACAAGCGTCACGTCGAGGTCACCTACGAGCTGGGGGTGAAGGTCCTCAACTCGCTCGGGCTGGCGGTCGAGAAGGCGAAGGGCACGAAGACCAAGCTGGTGATTCCGCCCGATCTGCGGGTGCAGCTCGCGTCGGCCGGCATCACCGGGGTGAAGTTCATGCAGCTCGACTTCTTCGACGTCAAGACCAACCCCCCGATCCCGCTCCCGTTCGAGGTCGCGGAGAACTACATCCCCGCGGTCTCGTCGATGATGAAGAACCTCGAGGATTCGGTGGTCCAGGCGGTGGATCGCTTCCCCGAGCTCGCCAGCCAACTGCTGGTGGTGCTCCACCAGGTGGCCGGGATCTTCTCCCAGATCGACGCGGTGCGTCTCCCGGCGAAGCTCGGCGAGACGCTGGTGCTGATCAACAAGGTGCTCGACCAGCTCAGCGCCGCGATCGTCGCCGTCGATCCCGGTGGGCTGTCGAAGGATGCGCGGCAGACGCTGTCCACGGTCACCGTCGCCGTCACCGCGCTCAACCAGGTGCTGGGCCGCGTCGGCGGAGACAAGGGCCTCGCGGCCAGCTTCCAGCACACCTCCGAGGCGCTCGGGAGTATGGCCCAGAACGCAAACCACGTCGGCCCCGCGATGGAAGACGCGCTCAAGGACGTGCAGGGTGCCGCCCAGTCGGTGCAGCGCTTCGCCGACGCGCTCGAGCTCGATCCGGACATGCTGCTCAAAGGTCGGGGCAAGAGGGTCACCAAATGAACCGCGCCTGGGTGGTGGGACTGCTGTGCCTTGCTTGTACGCTCCAGGGCTGCGCGTTGTTCTCGAAGAACGACGTCCCTCTGCGGCGGTATTACAGCCCAGACATGCCGCTGTCGGGGTCAGAGGCGAGGGGGCTGGCGCGTGGGTTCGAGCTTCGGCTCGGCCGCGTCACAGCGGGGGTGTCGATCGCCGAGCGAATCGTGTTCCGCGAGTCGGCGCACGAGCTGGGCTTTTATGAGGACCGCCTGTGGACGGAGAAGCCCGAGGTCTATTTGCGGCGCGGCTTGAGCTACGTGCTGTTCGAAGAACAGGGTCTGCGCAGCGTCCTTCGGGGTTCCGGGCCGACGCTTGACGTCGAGCTGATCACCTTCGAAGAGGTGAGGGCCCCTCGTCACGTCGCGCGGGTGAAGATTGCCTTCACCCTCAGCGACGAGCGCCTCGCGTCGCTGCAGCAGACGGTGGAGATCGAGCGCCCCCTCGCGAAGTCTTCCTCTGACGACGCCGCCTCCGAGCTCGCCCGCGCGCTGGGCGAGGCGCTCCGCGACGCGATTGATCAGATCTCCGGCCAAGTCATGGCAAAGATTATCACGGTGCCGGCGCGGCCCGTCGCCACCTCGCCTTGACGCCACCGCGCTGGGGGGGCTCAGGCGCGGCATTGCCCTTGCTTTGTAGTCCGAGCATGAACGCAACCACCCCCCGACAACCGCCGAAGCTTTGCGCCTCCCAAGTCGAGCTGCTGCTCGCCCTCGAGCTGCTTCAGCTCGTGCGCCCGGCCCAGGTGCTGCGATGAAGATCGCCGGAATCGTGCTGATCGCGTTTGGGGTGCTGGCGCTCATCTACGGCGGCTTTCGCTACACCAGCCGGGAGACGGTGCTCGACATCGGACCCCTGCACGCCACCGCCGAGCGTGAACACAGTGTTCCGATCGCTCCCATCGCCGGAGCGCTGATGCTGATCGGTGGCGCGGCGATGCTCATTGTTCCCAAACGCAGCTGAGACCTCGGCGCGCAATTCGCCTCAGTGTGGCGAAAATGCAGCACGCCTCGGCGCCCTTTTGCCGCAATGACGCACCCCTGCGGCGGCACAGCAGCTGCTCTGTCCCCAAACCACAAGGGCCAGATCGCGAAGGCCAGCCGGCCATTCGGGTTCGATTTGGAGTTTCCCCTCACCCTTTGCGACTGACGGATTTCTGCCCATGAAGCTGTTCAAGCTGACGATCTTCCTCGCTGCCCTCTCGATGCTCCAGGCCTGCGGCGGCTCCACCGGAGGCAACGGCGGCGGCTCGGGCGGCTCGGGTGGCTCGGGCG
>JAYVRT010000659.1:0-4707 GCA_043776025.1 Archangiaceae bacterium
GACCCATCACCGCGGCGACGGTATCGGGGCAGGCGGCGTAGAACGGAGCGCAGGCCTCGCGGGCCTGGAAGAAGGTGTCGGGGTTCTGGGCCGAGCCGCGGAGCACCGGGCGATCGGGGTTGAGCGCGCGGGCGCGGTGGCCGGCCTCGGCCTCTTCGCTCAGCAGCTTGCGGAGCACCGAGTCCGGCAGCACCTCGATGCGGGAGATCTCGTGCGAGGTGCGGAAGCCGTCGAAGAAGTGGAGGAAGGGGATCCGCGCCTCGAGCGTCGCTGCGTGGGCGATCGCCGCCAGGTCGTGCGCTTCCTGCACCGAGCCCGAGGCGAGCAGCGCGACGCCAATCTGCCGGCAGGCCATGACGTCGGAGTGATCGCCGAAGATCGACAGCGCGTGGGTGGCCAGGCTGCGCGCGGCGACATGGAGCGCGAACGGCGTCAGCTCCCCGGCGATCTTGTAGAGGTTGGGGATCATCAACAGCAGCCCCTGCGACGCGGTGAAGGTGGTGGTGAACGCCCCCGCCTGCAGCGCCCCGTGCACCGTGCCCGCGGCGCCGGCCTCGGACTGCAGCTGCACCACCTCGGGCACCCCGCCCCAGAGGTTCTTCTGGCCCGCCGCCGACCACTCGTCGGCCAGCTCGGCCATCGTCGAGGAGGGGGTGATCGGGTAGATGGCGATCGTCTCGCTGAGACGATGGGCGACGTGGGCGGCCGCCTCGTTGCCATCCACCATCAGGATCTCGCGTTCGGACATGCTGCAAGCCGTAAGCACAGACAGCGCCGTGGCGCGGCCGCTTGATCTGGGTCAAGCAGGCTGGGGTGTTAGCCCCGCGCGCACCGGTGAAGGGCTTGCGTCCCCTCAGCTGACGCGCAAGGACTGCGCGTCCGGCTCGGCAGGAAACGCGACGGTGAAGGTGCTGCCGCGGCCTGGCTCGGTCGCAACGTGAATTGTGCCGCCGTGGGCCTCGACGATTCGCTTCACTGTCGGCAGCCCGATGCCGGTGCCCCGGCCGGGCGGCTTGGTGGTGAAGAAAGGCTCGAAGATGTGATCGATCACCTCCGGCTCGATGCCGGTGCCGCTGTCGGTGACCCGGAGCTCGACCGCGGCGCCACCCGAGCTCTGGTTTGCGGCCGCCTCGAGGGTCAGCGTCCCGCCCGTCGGCATCGCGTCGGCGGCGTTGATGCAAAGATTGAGGAGCACCTGGTACAGCTGCAACGCGTCGACGAGGAGCGCGGGCAACCCAGGGGGAATCATCGCCTCGAAGACGACCGTCGAGGGCAGCGATTTGGTGAGCTGGGCTGAGTAGCTGCGCAAGAGCGCGGTGGTGTTGATTCGCCCGCGCACTCCGCGCCCGCCGCGGACGAAGTCCAATAGCTGGCGAACCATCAGGGTCGCGCGCGTGGTGCTCTCGGCCATGTCGGCGACCGTGTCCTTGACCTCGGCCTCGGTGCCGCCGCTCTGGAGCGCAGCGACTCCGATGACCAGCGGGGTCAGGATGTTCGCCAGATCGTGCGCGACCGACACCGCGAGGTCGCCGATCAGGTCCAGGCGACCGCCGCGCTCGGCCATCGACTCGAGCCGATGCTGCTGGGTGAGATCGCGCTTCACCGCCACGTAATGCGTGATCCCCCCGGGGCCGGTGATCGGGGTGATCGTCGTCTCTTCGGTGTAGGTCGTCCCATCAGCGCGGCGGTTGACGACAGCGCCGTGCCAGGTCGCCCCGCTTCGGATCGTCGTCCAGAGCACCTCGTAAAAAGCGGCGTCGTGGTGTCCTGACTTCAGCATCCGCATGTTCTGACCCACTGCCTGGGCCGCGGTGTAGCCCGTGATCTGGGTGAAGGCCGGGTTGACGTACTCGATGGTCCCGGCGGCGTCGGTGATCAAGACAGCCTCGGCGGTCGCCTCGAGCGCCGCGCGCATCAGCTGGGGCTCCAGCCCCTGCCGTTCTTGATCCTGAGGGCTGGCGGGTTCGATGGGCATGCGGCACCCCGTGACGAGCCAATACGACTCGTTCAGCTTATTAGAAAGACAAGCCCATACGGGAAGCGTTGTCGAGGCGGAGGGCTCGCGAAATGCCTGCGCAACCCGGGCGAGGACGCAAGACCTGCACCTGCCTGGGCCCTGCGCCCGCCGATGGCCCGCGGGCTCCCATCACGCCCGCCAAGGTGCCGGCGACGGTGCATGAGTTGCAACGGTGTCCGGCCAATGGTCGACGATCTGATTCTGGGAATGGCTGGATCAGGTGGAGACGGAGTCGTCAGCGCCGGTGAATCGCTGCTCTCCGCCGCCTCCTCCGAGGGGTACCACGCGCTGATGACGAAGAGCTTCGGCTCGCAGATCCGCGGAGGCGAGTCCTCCTGCCGGGTGCGGCTGAGCACGAAGCGGGTGCTCAACCCGGGCGGCGCGCTGGACGTGGCGGTGGCGCTGAACTGGGACGACTTCTTCCGCTTCGGCGCCGAGCTGCCGCTGTCGGTGGGCACGGTCTTCATCTACGAGGAGAAGGCCGGGGCGCCGCCCGCGACGCTGCAGGAGCGCGGGGTGGTGCCGAAGCAGCTGGTCGCGGTGCCGATCGGCGAGCTGGCGAAGAAGTCGGCGGGCACCGACAAGGCAAAGACCTCGGTGGTGCTCGGGCTGCTCTCGGGCTGGTTCGGGATCCCCTCCGCGGCGATCCTGCGCGGGCTGACGAAGAAGTTCGGGAAGAAGGCCGAAGGCCTGCTCGAGGCCAACGAGAAGGCGCTCAACACCGGCATCGAGTACGCGAAGGGGCACCCCCTCACCGAGCACCACAGCCTCGCCGCGCCGGTCGCCAGCGGCCCGAAGCTGCTGTGCGACGGCAACGACATGTGCGCCGCGGGCGCGCTCTTCAGCGGGGTGCAGTTCTTCGGCGGCTACCCAATCACTCCCTCGACCGAGGTGATGCAGACGCTGTCGAAGGAGATCTGGAAGTACGGCGGCACGGTGCTCCAGGCGGAGGACGAGATCGCCGGGGTCGGCGCCGCGGTGGGCGCTTCGTTCGCGGGGCGCAAGTCGATGAGCGCGACCAGCGGCCCGGGCCTCGACCTGAAGACCGAGATCCTCGGCCTGGCGTCGATCGCCGAGCTGCCGCTGGTGCTGCTCAACGTTCAGCGCGGCGGCCCGTCGACCGGGTTACCCACCAAGCCCGAGCAGGGCGACCTCTTCGCCGCGGCGCTCTCCGCCCACGGCGACGTGCTCCGGCCGGTGCTCGCTCCGACCGACGTCTCCGACACCTTCAAGATCACCGTCGAGGCCTTCAACCTCGCCGAGCAGTACCAGACGCCGGTGATCATCCTCTCCGACCAGGAGATCGCGCAGCGCAAGGAGGCGATCGACCCGATCGACACCGCGAAGCTCGAGGTGATCGACCGCCGCCGCCCGACCGAGGCCGAGCTGGTCAACTACGAGCGCTTCAAGCTCAGCCCCGACGGGATCAGCCCGATCAGCCAGCCGGGGATGAAGGGCGGCAACTACCTCGGCGCGGGCATCGAGCACAACGAGGCGGGAGATCCGACCGCCAGCGGCGCGATGCACGCGCGGATGAACGCGAAGCGCTTCCGCAAGTTGGACCCGCTGAAGAAGCGCGCCGACCTGTTCGAGCTCACCGGAGACCCCGCGGCCCCCCTGGCGTTGATCAGCTGGGGCAGCACCGCCGGGGTGTGCCGCGAGGCGTACGCGCTGGCGCTCAAGCAGGGCCTGAAGGTGAAGCTGTTGGTGCCCTGGCTGGTCTACCCGGTCGCCGAAGAGATCTACCGCGGCTTCTTCGAGTCGGTGCGCGCCGGGCTGGTGGTCGAGCTGTCGCACCAGGGCCAGCTCTACCGGCTGCTGCGGATGTTCGTCGACGTGCCGCGGGGCCTCAAGCCGCTCGCCCGCAGCGGCGCCAACCCCTTCCAGCCGACGGAGCTCGTCTCCCGGCTGGCCGAGCTCAACCCCGAGGTGAAGTGATGACCGCGCCCGCCGCCCTTCAGGCGAAGGACTTCAAGAGCGAGCTCAAGCCGATCTGGTGCCCCGGGTGCGGGGACTTCGGGGTGCTCCAGGGCCTCTACCGCGCGCTCTCGGCGATCGGCCGGCCGCCGCACGAGGTGGCGTTCATCTCCGGCATCGGCTGCTCCAGCCGGATCCCCGGCTACACCACCGCCTACGGCTTCAACAGCGTCCACGGGCGCTCGCTGCCGATCGCCCAGGGCGTGAAGCTCGCCAACCCCGACCTGCTGGTGGTGGTGGCCGGCGGAGACGGCGACGGCTTCTCGATCGGCGGGGGGCACGTCGCCCACGCGATTCGCCGCAACACCGACCTCACCTACCTGGTGATGGACAACCAGGTGTACGGGCTGACCAAGGGGCAGCTGTCGCCGACCTCGCCCAAGGGGCTGGAGACGGTCACTTCTCCGCTGGGCAGCCTCGAGGATCCGATCAACCCGCTGCTCTACGTGCTCGCCTACGGCGCCGGCTTCGTCGCCCAGACGACGCCCGCCGACATGCCGGGGATGACGGCGTTGATCGAAGAGGCGATCCGCTACCCGGGGTTCTCGTTCGTCAACATCCAGTCGCCCTGCGTCACCTTCGGTGAAGAGGACCAGCAGCTGAAGGTCCACAAGACGAAGATGAAGTCGCTCGCCAGCCTCGGTCACGATCCGACCAACCAGCTTCGCGCGATGGACCTCGCGCGGGCCTACGGCACCGAGCTGTACACCGGG
>JAYVRT010000660.1:0-4692 GCA_043776025.1 Archangiaceae bacterium
CCGCATCGCCGGGTGGTGCGTTGCGAGGAGACGTACTTCGCGCCGGCTGGGCCGGTGCGCGTGGTGCGCAGCCTCTACGCCACACGGACTGAGCCGGGAGAGACGGCCCAATGCCCGATGGAGTTGCGGGCCGGGATGGTCGACGGGAAGTGGACGCCTCGGGCGGCGAAGCAGGCGCTCTGGTTCGTGGCGCAGATGACACCGCGGACAGTGGAGGAACTCTACGAACGGCTGGGCGGATTGACGCCGTCGAAGTCGGCGCTCGACAGGTTGCCCAAAAAGCTGAGCACGGACTGGGAAGCTCAACGTGAACTCTTCGAGGTTGTGCTTCGCGCCCAGGAGAACGTGCCCGCCGAGGTTGCATCGGTCGGGATTTCACTCGACGGCGTGATGGTCCCGGTAAAGGACGGTGAGCGCAAAGAGAAGCGCGAGCAGGCTGCCGAAGAGGGCAGGCGGACGCGCGGTCCCGCGGGGCACGAAGAGGTCGGTTGCGGAACGCTCACCTTCTACGACAAAACCGGCGAGCTGCTCTCGACCATCCGTCAGGCGCGCATGCCCGAGCCAGGCAAAGCGACGCTCAAGGCAATTCTCACCGCCGAGTTGACCGCCGTCCTCACACAACGGCCGGACCTGAAAGTCGTTCGCCTCGCCGACGGCGCCAAGGACAACTGGACCTTCCTCGATGCACTTTCCGTCGAAGGGCCCTCGGTGGTCGACTTCTGGCACGCCGCCGAGCACCTGTCGGACGCACTCGATGCCGCCTACGGCGAACATTCTCCGAAGTCCCGCGCCCAATTCGAGAAGCTCCGCCACGTTCTTCGACACGACCTCGATGGCGTGGAAAAGATCATCCGGGCGATCGCCCATCTGCGGGACGAGCACCCGCGCAGCAAGATCCTCAAGAAGGAACTCAAGTACTTCCGTTCGCGTCGCCACCGAATGCGTTACGCACAACTTGTTGCTGCAGGCCTACCCATCGGCACCGGCGTCACGGAGGCCGCGTGCAAGACCCTCGCGACCCAGCGCATGAAGTGTTCCGGGATGTCATGGGGCGACGAGGGGGGCCAAGCCATCTTGACGTTCCGCTCGCTCATCCAGAGCGACCGCTTCGACGCTGCCTGGCAGCTCGTCGTCAGCGGCTACAAGCGCGAGGTCACTCTCCCAGAAAACGTCATCCCGCTACGTCCTCGCGGCGCACGGTGAACCGTCAGTGCCGGGGACACACCCATCGCAATCACCTCCGGCTTGCCGTCCTTGTCGAGGTCGGCGACAGCGACGAAGCTCTGACCGAGGCCGGTGTTCGCCAGCTCCGTGCCGTCGGCCTTCGCCGCCGCCTGTCCGGTAATGATGTCCAGTGCGCCGTCGCCGTCGAGGTCGGCCACGACGGACGAGCCGTAGGGGATCGCCAGGGTGTGCTTGAGCACGCCCGTCTTCCCGTCGACGATGTGGTGCTCGGTGACGACCTCGACCTGGCCGTCGCCGTCGAGGTCAGCGAGGTTGGGCAGCTGGCAGCCGACGCCCGGCGTGGTCCAGAGATCTCCGCCGTCGGCCTTCAGGGCCACCAGCGTGCCCGAGCCGCAGCCGACGATCTCGTTGCCCGGGAGCCCGTCGATGTTCCCCGAGGCGAGCTGGGACGAGGCGTTGATCACCCCCGGGCGGCTCCACTTCTCCACCAGCGCGCCTGCCTTCACCGTCAGCGCGTGGACGGTGCCGAGCGCTCCGTAGGCGCCGCCGGCGAAGGTGACGACGACGATGTCCGGCAGGTCGTTGGCGGTGATTTTTCCATCGCAGTCGTCGTCGTCGAGCTGGGTGACGATCGGCGCCATCATCACGTCGGAGGCGAAGGGGCTGGTGATCTCCCCACCCCACGCGTAGCGGACGAAGGGCCGGAAGGCCTGGGTCGCCGGGGTGAAGGTGCACGCCTCGATGCAGGTCACGCCCGCGCCGGGAGGAGGCCCGCCGTCGGTCGCCGGACACACCGGGGGCCGCGGGAGACACCGGCCCGAGGGCAGCGCCCCACCGGTGCAGACGCCGCCGTCGGAGACCACCGCCTTCACCCCGGTGAAGTCGCAGAACTCGGTGGCGGCGCACTCCGTCGAGTCGAGGCACGCCGGCCCGGGCGGGACGCAGGTGTTGAAGGAGCAGAGGGTGGTCGAGGTGCAGCACTTCGGGCCGCAGGCGGACGACGCCGCGCAGCACGAGCCGCCGGCGCAGACGCCGCCGTCGCCGCAGCGGTCGCCGTCGGTGCACTGGCCGCCGTCGAGCTTGCCGGCGTCGCGCGGGCTCCCGCCGTCCTTGTTGCCCCCGTCGGTCTTTCCGCTGTCGTTTCCCCCGATGGTGACCGTGCCGCCACAGACGCAGCCGGTGAGCGAGGTCAGCAGCAGCGCCAGCTTCAGGTTCGTCATCGGACGCGCAGGCTAGCAGGGTGCTGAATAGGTCCGGCTCGGCGTTTCCGCGACGGGAGTGACTTGTTCAGCACCCTGCCAGTACGACAGCCCAGAGGTTCATGCGTGCGTCGGTCGTCGAGGCGCCCCGAGGTAGCCAGCGTGGATGGGTCGGCGACCCCGGTGCGATCGATTGCACGGGAGGCGGTGACCGACTACGGCCGTGCTGCCAGCCGCCAGTCGAACCGCTCGTACTTGATCGCGCAGCCCTCGAGCTTCGGCCCACAGGCTCGGTCGAGGTCTCCGCGGGTGTCGCAGCCGGGCCGCGTGTCGCAGGCCAGCGGGAGGAACGCCCAGACGAACTGGAGCAGGTTGATTCTCCCCTCGGGCAGCGCGGCGCGGATGTCCTCGGCGTTGGCCTCGAACAGTGGCGAGAGGTGGATGCCGTCGGACTTGAGCTTCACGTTGTGCTCGTTCTGGACGAAGCGCCCGACGGCGTCGTTGAGCTGCGGGTCGAGCGTGTCGGCCTGGTAGGGGGCGCCGTCGAGCAGCGCGCAACCGAGCGTCCCGCAGGCGAGCGCGAACGGCACCCGGGAGTCGCCGGTGTCGCGGAGGAAGCGGCGCTCCACCGACCAGAGGGTGAAGCGCCGGCCGCCGATGGGCCAGCTGCGCAGCCAGTAGAACTTGCGCCCGACGCCTTCGAGCGACGCGTCGGGGTCGAGGTCGATCGCCGATTGCAGCACCAGCGCGTGGTAGGCGTTGAGCCAGAAGGCGAGCTTCTGTTCCGGCTCCTCGAACAGCTCCGGGTGGTTGATCGGCGACACCCGCGCGAGCTCCGTGACGAACGCGTCGAGGCCGGCGCGATCCTTCTTCAGCGCCGCGTAGTCCACCAGGCCGCTCGCGCTCACGTGCTCCAGTGCTTTGGCGAACGGGCCGTAGTCGAGCTTGCCGTCGCCCTCGGGCACCGACGCGGGGACATGACCGTCGACGTAGAGCAGCGCCACCGCGCCCAGCGACGAGCAGAAGAAGAACGCGATCGCGAGCCGTTTCAACACGGCGCTACTTGAGGGGAGCCTGCATCCCCCCATTGGTATCACGGCCTGCTCAACGTCGCCGCCGCCACGCGAGCACGGTGACCGCGAGCGCCACCAGCGACGAGCCGTCGGCCGCACCGCAGCCGCAGCCCCCTCTGGCCTCCATGGCTCCGCCGCCACCCCCTCCGCTACCGCCCGCGTTTCCACCGCCACCGTTGCCGCCACCGGCTCCGCCTCCCTGGCCGGCGTCAGGTGCTCCGGCGTCTGCCGGAGTGCCCGCGTCTGCAACTGCCCCCGCGTCTGCCGGGGCGCCGGCGTCCGGCTGGCCGGCGTCGATCGGCGGGGGTGGGCCCGCGTCGGGTTTCCCTGCATCCACCGGCGGCGGCTGGCCGCCGTCCGTCGTGCCCAGACCGGCGAACGCACGGAGCGCGTTGAGGTCGCCGTTGAAGAGATTGAGGTCGACGGCAGTCGCGGGGACGCCCGCGACGGTGCCCTTGTCGCTCCACTGCCAGGCGGCCCACTGGGTCCAGCCGGTGGGCATCGTCGGGCAGCAGTTGGCGGCGGTGCAGTAGAGGTAGTGCGCGACCCACAGCGGCTGGGACGCGAAGCTGGTGGTGACGCCGAAGCCCGACCAGAGCCCGGGGCTGGTGTAGACGACCGTCGTCCGCCCGGTCACGGCGCGAATCTCGTCGATGAACGCCTTCGCATTCGCCGCGGCGGTCGTCCCGCTCGCTCCGCTGCTCACTTCCCAGTCGAGCATCGGAGGGAGATCGCCGGGGACGATCGTCCCCATCGTCGCGAGGAAGTAATCGGCCTGGGCCTTGCCGTCGATGTTGGGGTGGAAGAAGTGGTACGCGCCGCGAAGAATCCCGGCGGACTTCATCCCCGCCCAGTTCGCCGCGAACGTCGGGTCGACGTAGTTGGTGCTCTCGGTCGCCTTCGCGTAGCCCCACTTGATGCCCGTGCCGGCGACCTGGCTCCAGGTGATCGCCCCGTCCCAATGCGAGACGTCGATGCCCGGCAGCGTCGAGCTCCCGGCGCAGACCGAGAGCATCTGCTCCACCTGGTCGTAGCCGTCGGGGCCCATCCGCGGCTCTTCGGTCGGGCCACACGCGCCCAGCGCGATCGCGACGAGAATGAGGGGACGGAGCCGGGGGCCGAACACGGGCGCGGACCCTAACCCCACTGCTCGGTTGAGTTGATCGGACTTGCCTCGAAGATCGGTCTTTGATCTGTAGTGGCGATGGCAGAGGCACTCCCAGTCGCGTTGAGGA
>JAYVRT010000661.1:0-4680 GCA_043776025.1 Archangiaceae bacterium
GGGGGCGAGTTCCACGGCGCGGCGGAACTCGACCACTGCCGGGCCGGTGGCGTCGGAGGCCCGGGAGAAGAGCACCAGGCCCTGCTGGTAATGGCTCACCGCCGAGTCGTCGGGCAGCAGCCGCTTGAGAAACGGCTCCGCGGTGCCGCCTTTGACGTGCGCCTCGGCCAGCGCGCGGGCGAGCGAGAGATCCCCGGGGGCCTCGGCGAACAGCTTCTCGAGAATCGGGGTGGCGGCGGCGCCGTCGCCCCGCTGGACCAACACCGTCGCCCGTTCTCTTGGGGTCAGCCCGACGGTGGTCGTGCCGCTGGCGCAGCCCAGCAGCACCCAGGCCGCCGCGGCGATCATCGTCTGTCGGGTCAAGCCTCAGCCTCGGCAGCGGCCTCGCGGGACACGCCTTCTTCCCCCAGCGCGGCCACGTCGTGGGCGCGATCCCCGCCCTTACCGCCCAGCGCCAGGCTCTGGTTGATCATCACCTCGCGAATCGCGTGCATCAGCGCTTCGCGGTTGTTGCCGTACGGGGTGGGGTCGATCGGGGCGCCAATCTTCACCTTCACCAGCCCCGGGGTAATCCGCCAGGAGTTCTTCGGCATCACCTTGCCCGAGCCTTCGATCGTCACCGGGCAGATCGCCACCTTCGCCTTCGTCGCGAGGGCGAACGGCCCCTTCTTGAAGGGGAGGATCTCCCCGGTCTCGCTGCGGGTCCCCTCAGGGAAGACGACGATGCTGGTTCCGGCGCGGATCCTCTGTGCCGCGGCGTCAAGCGTGGCGACCGCTTTGCGCCGGTTGGAGCGGTTGATGAAGATGTAGCCGGCGACCATCAGGTACCAGCCGGTGACCGGCACGTACTTGAGGGTGTGCTTGCTGACGTAGCGAAACGGCACCGGCCACAGCGACTTGAAGAGCACCGGCGCGTCGAGCGTCGACTGGTGGTTGCAGATGTAGATCGTCGGGCGCTTCGGATCCAGGTGCTCTCGACCTTCGACCTTGAGCGTGGCGCCGCCGGCCCAGATCAGCACCTGGGACCAGACGTTGGCGACGAGCCACATCTCGCCGTCTCGCCGCCAGGTGAAGAGCATCATCGCCATCGCGACGGGGAAGAGCACCACCGTCTCGAACCCGGTGATGAAGATGCAGAACAGCGTATGCAGGACCTTCAACATCGCGATCAATGCCCCGAGACTTCGCGGGTGAAGTCGGGGTCCTCCTTGAGAAAGGCAAAGGCCGGGTCGGCTGCGACCGGCTCGGGCTGCCAGCTGGCGCCCGCGGCGGCACGGGCGGCCCGAAGGTGGAGCATCACGTCCGTCTTCCGGCCCTGTGCCGCCGCCAGCCGGGCCAGGCCGTAGGGCGCCAGCAACGACCGGGGGTTGGCGCGTTCGAGCAGATCGAGGGCGGCCTGGGCTTCGTCGAACTTATGGGCGGCGGTGAGCACGGAGCCCCGGGTGTAAAGCACGTCGGGATCCTTTGGGGCAGCCTTCAGGGCCCGCTCGGAGTCGGCGAGAGCGCGGGTCAGATCGCCGTCGGCGTTGCGCTGGATGAAGGCCAGGGCCAGAGCGGCGCGGAGATCGGCGCGGCCGGTGCCCTTCTCCAGCGCCCGCGTCAGGCGGTCGATCGCCGCGGTGGCCTCTCCCCGCTGCAGGTCGATGCGGGCCAGGCCGAGCGCCGCGTCCCGTTGGGCCGGATCCAGCTTCAGCGCGTCTTGCCAGGCCACGAGGGCCTCGGGGGCCTTGGCCTCGGCCCAGAGGGCGTTGCCGAGAAGGGCGTGGGCCCGCGCCAGCGTGGGGGCCTCGGTGCAGGCCTGGGTGAAAGCCGCCTCGGCCTCGGCCAGCCGGCCCTCGAGCGCCGCCCGGTTGCCCCGGGCGATCGAGGGGGCCCCGGGCTCGGCGCAAGCGACGCCAATCAGCAGCAACCAAGCGTGCTTGAGGTGACGCGGCACTGACACAAGTGCGCCGCTCTTAGCACGGGCGGCGCTGACCGTCCGGTGGTACAAGCTTCGACCCTCACGTGGCGCAGAAGAAATTCATCGCGATCGCGGGAAACATCGGAGCCGGCAAGACCGAGCTGACCGCGTTCCTCTGCAAGAAATACGGGCTGACGCCGTTCTACGAGCCCAACGATCAGAACCCGTACCTCGCCGACTTCTACAAGGACATGAAGACCTGGGCCTTCCGGTCGCAGATCTTCTTCCTCACCCACAAGTTCCGCCTCCACCGGCAGCTGGAGCGGGGGGAAGGGACCGCGCTGCAGGATCGAACGATCTACGAAGACGCGGAGATCTTCGCCAAGAACCTGCACCGACAGCGGTTCATCGACAAGCGCGACTGGCGCACCTACTGGGAGCTGTACGAGACGGTCGCCGCGGCGCTCAAGCCGCCAGACCTGATGATCTACCTCAAGTGCCCGGTGCGGACCCTCAAGGACCGGATCCGTCTGCGCGGCCGGGAGATGGAGCGCGACATCCCGACCCCGTACCTCAAGCGCTTGAACGATCTCTATGAGGACTGGTTCAAGAGCTACAAGATGAGCCCTGTGCTGGTGCTGCCCACCGATACCCTCGACTACCTGACCAACCTCGTCGATCGCGTCGACCTGTTCAGGCAGATCGAGAGGCACCTGTAACGGTATGAGAGAGGTCTACATCCTCGCGACGCCGAAGAGCGAGCCCGTCACCGAGGCGGCGGTGCGCGAGGCGTTCGAGTCGGACGAGGTGGAGCTCAAGTTCGGGCTCGACGGGACCCTGTTCAGCCTCAGCGCCGATGAGACCCGGGTCGACGTCCGGTTCGACGTGCGGACCGAAGGCCTGGGGTGGACCCCCGAGCTGCTCACCGGCACCGTTGAGGCACACGAAGCGCTGAAGACGGCGCGCGGGTTCTACCGGGTGGCCTTCGAGCCGGGCAAACCGCAGGGCTCGGTGGCGGTCTTCGAGGCGCTGTGGTGCATCCGCTCGCTGCTGGAGAACGTCGCCGGGGTGGTGGTGGACGTCACCTCGTTCAAGATCCACACCGCCGAGGACATCGAGGAGATCACCGAGCTCGACTTCGACATCCGCGATCACATCACGCTCCACGCGGTCGAGGCGGGCACCACCGAGACCCCGATGTGGGTCCACTCCCACGGGATGAGCAAGTTCGGCCTGCTCGAGGCGGAGATCTTCTCCCTCTCGGAGAAGGACCTCCAGGCGGCGGAGACCTTCTTCCACGAGCTGTGCACCGATCTCGCGTTCGGCCAGGGCCCGGCGCTGCGCGCCGCGGTCTCGACCAGCGTCGGCATGGGCTTTCAGCTGCTGCCCTGTGACGAGGCGCGGGTGAACCTCTTCGGCGTTCCCGAGGGCACCTTCGACGGCCACGAGTCCGGCTGGCTCACCGTCGTCTCCCCCGAGGGCCGCCACTCGATGAGCGAGGTCCTCGCCCAGTACCGCGATCGCTTCGACGAGGAGACGTCGGAGGAGGCCGAGGCGCTGCTGAAGCAGGCGAAGGCGCTGCTGCCTGCGTTCAAAGCCCGGTTCCTCCGGCGGGGCCTGATGGAGCCGCTCACCTTCGCGGTGCGTGCCCCGTTCGAGGTGCACCCCGACGGAGGGAAGGGGGCCGCCGAGGAAGAGCAGCTGTGGGTCGACGTGCTCCAGTGGGAGGACGCGGCCCTGGTCGGAAAGCTGGTGGATGGAGGCGAGACGACGACGGAGTGGCGCAAGGGCGCCCACGTGGAGATTGAGGAGTCCCAAATCAACGCCATCGCACTGTCACGCGAAGGCCGCACCCTCGACGAGGATGAGATGAAGTCGCTCTTGCTCGCCGAGAGGCCGATGTAAAAGGCCCACCCAATGCCGGCATTGCTTCTGTTGACGGGGCCTTCCGCGGGACTGCGCCACGAGGTCAAGGGTGAGGTCGTCCT
Organism: Archangiaceae bacterium; assembly: GCA_043776025.1. GTDB lineage: Bacteria > Myxococcota > Myxococcia > Myxococcales > Myxococcaceae > JAYVRT01. Next base: position 3,889 of record JAYVRT010000661.1, read on the forward strand.
CGGCCGGAGCCCGTCGTGTGAGATCCCCCTGGAGGACAGCAAGGTCTCGCGGCGCCACGCGAAGATCGTGATCGAGAACGGCCAGGCGAAGGTCACCGACCTCGGCAGCCGCAACGGGACGCTCGTCAACGGCGAGAAGATCGAAGGCGAGACGATCATGCTCCCCGGCGATCAGTTTCAGATCGGCGACAGCACCGTCCTCTATGAGCCGCCCACCCGCGCAGCGCTCACCGAGAAAGATCGCCCCGGCGAGCTGGCCTCGACGCCGCTCGAGGAGTTGCTGCCCGCGGCTGGGCCGCTGGGTGGGCTCTACAACGCAGGCGCCGCGCTGCTCTCGGCTGCCAACGAAGCGATGGTGCTGCGCCGCGCCGCCGAAGAGCTGGGCCGCAGCGTCAGCGCCGACAAGGCGGCCGCGCTGCTGGGCGGCATGGAAGGGTTGTTGACCGCCGCGGTGGTCGGCGCCGACTCGGTCGAGGTCCCACGCAGCCTCGTCCGGGGTGCGCTCGAGCGCCGGGAGATCGGCCGCGTCGGGGGCGTGCTCTGCGCGCCGCTGATGGCCTCGGGCGGAGCGCCCTTTGGGATTCTCTACGCCGAACGGCCCGAACCGTTCACTCAGGAGCAGGCCCGGACGATCGCCGCCCTCGGTCGCCTGGCGGGCGAGGCCTTCGCCGCGGTGCGGTCGCGCGCCGACGTCGACGCGCCGCCGGTGCAGCTGGTCGGCTCGTCGCGGCAGTTCCGCAAGACCGTGGAACAGGCCCGCCGCGCCGCCTCGGTGCTCGAGCCGGTGGTGGT
>JAYVRT010000662.1:0-4667 GCA_043776025.1 Archangiaceae bacterium
GGCGTGGTGTAAGAGGCGGGGTCCCCCAGCTGGGTGGCCGCCTGGTAGTAGTAGGCCGCGTAGGCGCGGGTGCTCTCGTCGTCTCCTCCGACGAGCTGCTGCGCCCAGGTGTTGAGCTCGCCGTCGGAGATCGTCCCCGTCGGCAGCGTGTTGCAGCCGAAGTTCGGGTCATCGGGCGACACGTACTGCCAGAAGGCGAAGCCGAAGCTGAGGACGCTGATCTCGAGCGCGGCGTCGATGCTCCCGACGATGGTGTAGCCGGCGTCGGGGTGCGGCAGCGTCGGGGTGATGACGTCGCGGCGCTGGAGCAGCTGCCGCTGGAGGTTCTCCAGCCGGGCCCGGCAATCGGCGCGCACCGTGCCCCCCACCTGGGAGAGGAAGGTGTTGTAGCGGGGGTCGGCCTCGCGGCCCGAGTGCGGCGCGACGAACGGCACGGTGCCGACGACGTCGCAGGGGAAGAAGCGGCGGTAGTAGACCATCGTCATCCCCCCTTTGCTGGCGCCGGTGGAGACCCAGTTCTTCGGGTAGAGGCCGGCGAAGGCGGTGCGGATCCGATGGAGGTCGGACGAGGCCTGGCGGATGTCGAGGTAGCGCAGAGTTCCGGCGTCGGTCGCGGAGTCGCCGAAGTAGCGGTGCTCGACGGAGATCTCGTTGACGAAGAACATCGCGTCGAGCTCGTCGTAGGTCTCGTAGAGCTCGTAGCCGGTGGCGAGCAACACCATCGGGCTGCTGGTGGAGACGTGGTGGAGCGACAGGCGCTGCTCGAACGACGGCCCGCTGGGGTTGTCGTGGTCGAGCGGCTGCCGGTAGGTCAGCTGGTAGAGGAAGCGCCCCTGGGTGTCGACGCCGCTGGAGAGCAGCTTCAGCCCAGGGATGCAGCTGAAGCTCATCGGCGGCTCGGTGAACGGGCACGCGGCGCCGGTCGGAGGGCAGGTGCCGCCGTCGGACGGCACGCCCGCGTCCGCCTGCCCGCCATCGACGGGGGGAAGCCCCGAGTCATGCGCGCCGCCGTCGGGCTTGCCCTGGGGGACGATCGGCTTGGTCGGGTGCGGGTAGATCTCCGCGCGACCGCAGCCCCAGAGCGCAAGGAGGATCCACAGGGGGCGAACGCGCACCGCGTCAGGTTACTCGGGTTTGCACGAAGCTCACCAACCCTCGTCGTCGTTGCGATCCTCGAGCTCTGGGTGCTTCCAATCGCGGATCATCCGCTCAACCGGGTCGCGCGGCGGATTCGCGTCGGTGTCGACGTAGTGCCAGAGCTTGTGAGGGACGACGAGGTTCCAACGGTGGAAGTATCTGTTGCGCGCAAGCCCTGCCGCGCTGGCGAAGTAGCACGGCGCGGCCGGCCTTAACTTCTCGAGGAGACCCAGTTGGGAGTCGGTGGCCCCGCGGTGCTCGAGGAAATAGCCTAGACGCGCGGCCACCAGCTTGCTTCCGAGGCGCCGCGCGTACTGAATCATCCGCAGCGGCTTCAGATCGACCAGGCGGAAGCAGTCCCACAGCTGCCTTGGGGGCGGTGCGAGGTCCAGCCGATCGAGGAGATCAACCAGCGTCCGCTCAGGGGTCGTGACCCGAAGCTTGAGCCCCTGTCGATATTCCTCGGTGATCTCTCCCATCGAGTCGGGCAGGCCACTGACCTTCGAGGGTGGCGCCACGGGCCGATACTGCGTCTGCGAGTAGAAGACCGCCGGCGGGCGCTTCTCGGTGATGAACACGATCTCCGAGGTATCGTGCCCGATGTGGTGGAACGTGAGGGCTCCGCCGTAGGCGATCACCGCGTCCGCGGCGAGGCGGCTCGCGATCAGCCAGCGGTTGGTGTTTCCCGGCTGCGCGTAGACACCGCGGCGCACGCTGTTCAGCAAGCCCTGCTTCACGTGGTAGCCGAGGATCTGCTCGATCGTCTTCGGGTCGGCCTCCGCGTGCGCGGCGACGAACTCCTCGAATCGGAAGACCGGGTTCGCTGCGATGAACCGCGCCGGCTTGAAGTCGACCGCGGGCCACGGCAGCCGAGGTCGAGCAGGACCTCTTGATTTGGAAGCAGCCAACCCTAAAGAACTTTAGGGTTGGCTGCGTTGAAATCAAGTGCCCCCGTCCGGGATGTCCGGGTGCCCCCTACTTCCTGGGTGCGCCGGGCCCGACGACCGTGACCCCACCCGCGCCGAACGCCTTGATTCGCACAGCCAACGCTGCACACTCGACCGTCGAGACGCTTCCGTCGGCCGGCTTGTCGAGGATGGCGCCGACGCCCTTGCTCCGGGTGTCGGGAAGTTCGCTGAGCTTGTGCGCCTCGGCCCGCATCGCTTCGCAGGGGGCGGCCGCTCCGAACGACACGATCCAGGCCGCGCCTGCGACCAGCATCACCAAAGCGAACCCGACCAGCGCTTGCTTCATCACCCTGTCTATACCCGAATCGAGGCGCTCACTGGGGCGGGGCCTCGCGGCGTCCTAGGGGGCGGCCGGGGGCAGAGGCCTCGATGAAGAACAGCGCGAAGCCCCAAAAGTCGTCATGCACGGAACAGGTGGGACCGGTGGCGGCCGCCACCCAAGTTGATGAGGAAGTTGTACCCCAGCTCGACGCCTGTCTCGATGGCGACGCCGCCGCCGGGCAGCGCACCTACCGAAACGTGATCGTGGGTGCCGATGAGACGCGCGAGGCCCACAGTGCCTGCCGGTATTTGAAGCGCAGGTTGACGACTGGGTGGCGATCTCGTGCCAGATCGACAGGTCGAACGCGATCCGCTGAGCGAGGGCGAGCGCACGGCGCTTGATCTGCGCGAGGCTCACCAACCCTCGTCGTCGTCGGGACGCTTCGCTTGTGCGCCTCGACCCGCATCGCTTCGCAGGGGGCGGTCGCTCCAAATGACACTGTCCTGGTCGGCCGCCACTGCGGAAAGCTCGACCTATCGGGGAGACAGGATTTGAACCTGCGACGCCCTGGTCCCGAACCAGGTGCTCTACCAGGCTGAGCCACTCCCCGAGCCCACCCCGACGCCACGGCGGTGCCGGCCTGACGCCTCGCCCAATACTGAGTCCGGACTCACCTTGATCCCGATCAATGCGCGCCGGCCGCTTCCGATCCTCAGGGGCGCTTGCTACCTTCCGCCGCGTTTGACCAAACAGCGCCGCCCTTGGTGGCGCTCACTCGCTGGGGGCTTAGAAAAAAATGACTTCACGCATTTCCGGTACTCCTGCTCCGGTTGTTCGTCCTGGTGGCGGCGGCACGATCCGCCCGATGTACGGGATCTTCATTCGCGACAACGTCGCGAAGTTCCGCAACGGGATCTCCGCCACCCTCGCCGACACCAACAAGGCGATCGCCGCTGGCAAGCCGAAGGGCAAGGAAGTCTTCGGCGACGGCGTCCTCCAGGGCGCCGAGCTGACCAAGGCCAAGGCGGCCGCGAAGGACATGGAGAAGGCGCTCAAGGCCCTCAAGCCGGTCTTCCCGGGCCTCCCCACCCCGATCATGAACCCGGTTCGCCCGGGCACCTTCCCCGGTGCCGGCGGCGGCGGCACGATCCGCCCGATGTACGGGATCGCGCTGCGCGACGACCTCGCCTCGTTCAAGAGCGAGATCTCGACCAACATGAAGGACATCCGCGCGGCGATCAACGCGGGCCAGCTGAAGGGCGCGGACAAGACCGAGGCCCAGAAGGCGCTCAAGTACCTCGACGCGGCCCTGAAGGACCTCAACGGCACGTCGACCCCGAAGAAGTAAATGGCGGTGAGCGGCAAACGCTCCCGATCGAAGGTCCCCGCCTCGTGGCGGGGGCCCTCGGCTCCCGAAGAAGCTCCCGCTCCCAAGCGCTACGTCACCGACGCTGACCTGCGGGACTGCCGGCCGGTCTACGCCGTCTGGGAGATCACGCTCAAGTGCGATCTCGCCTGCAACCACTGCGGCTCGCGCGCCGGCAAGGCCCGCCCCGACGAGCTGACCACCGAGGAGTGCTTCGACGTCGTCGACCAGCTCGCCGCGCTCGGCTGCCGCGAAGTGACGGTGATCGGCGGCGAGGCGTACCTGCGCAAGGACTGGGTGGAGATCATCGCCCGCATCCGCGACCAGGGCATGGACGCGACAATGACCACCGGCGCGCGGAACCTCACCGAAGAACGCGTCAAGGCCGCCGCCGAGGCCGGCCTCCAGGGCGTCTCGGTGTCGATCGATGGCGTCGAGGCGACCCACGACAAGATCCGCGGCGTCCACGGCAGCCACCGCGCCGCGCTCGAGGCGATCGCCCGGCTCAAGGCCCACGGAATCACCGTCGGCTGCAACACCCAGATCAACGCGCTCTCCTGGAAGCAGCTGCCCCAGATCATGGAGACGATCAGCGCCGCCGGGGCCACCCACTGGCAGGTGCAGCTCACCGTCGCGATGGGCAACGCCGTCGATCACCCCGAGCTGCTGCTGCAGCCCTACCAGCTCGCCGAGCTCTACCCCGAGCTCGCCCGCCTCTACGTCGAGGGCTTCGAGCGCGGCCTGCTGATGATGCCGGGCAACAACATCGGCTACTTCGGCCCCTACGAGCACCTCTGGCGCGGCGGCCACGATCGCACCGGCCACTGGATCAGCTGCAACGCCGGCCAGAACACCATCGGCCTCGAGGCCGACGGCACGATCAAGGGCTGCCCCTCGCTGCCCACCAACGGCTACACGGGCGGCAACGTCCGCG
>JAYVRT010000663.1:0-4660 GCA_043776025.1 Archangiaceae bacterium
GGTGATTCAGTCGCTCACCAACACTGTCTTCGCCGGCTTCAAGGTCGGCACGAACAACGCTCAGGCCGACGCGGTCCTCCTCGACCCGTCTTCGACCGCGACCTCGGTCAACATCCTCGACATCCAGAACTACTACCCGAAGGCCGGGTTCCCTGCGCTGCCTCGCACCGCGCAACTGGCCGCGACGACCTACGCGCTCTGCAACGACTGTCTCATCTACTCAACGGGCTGCAATCAGATGGGCGGCAGCTGCACCACCGACTACCTGGCCCAGAGCGGCTCGCTGACGGTCACCGCTCTGACCCAGAGCCCTGACGCGGGTACCTTCACCGGGAGCGCGGCCAACCTTCACCTGGTGGAGTGGGATCTGAATGGCACCGACACGGCGAAAGCCAACGCCAAGTGCGTGAACATCAACTCGGTGACGTTCAACAAGTCCTGGCCGTAAGGACTCGACCCGGAATGCTTCACCCGGCGGCCTTCCTCGTGGGGAGGGCCGCCGTTTTTCTTCTCACCATCAGCGCCCAGTTCGCATCGAAGTCCCGTTGTCGCACAGCAAGGCGACGTTCTCTCCTACACTCGAAGGCCGGATGACGCGGAGTGTCCCAGCGGCGTTGGCGGGTCTGACCGGGGCGCTGCTCAACGTGCTCGCGGTCGCCGCGCTCCGGCCGGTGCCTCACACCTATGCGCCCGGAGACGTCGCGGCCTGGCTCGCCGAGTCCCGCGCCGCGCCGGGCGCCACGACGCTGTCGGCGTGGGCCTTCACCGTCGGGCTGGTGGCGCTCGCCGCCTTTGCTTTCGCTGCCGCGGCCGCGACGAAGCCGCCTCGGCGGGACTGGGCGATCGTCGGGGCGGCGCTCTTCGGTGGCGGGGCGATGCTCGACGCCGCGGGGACGCTCGCGCCGATCGCCGCGCTCCACGCCGACGACGCCACGGGCACCGCGCTGCTGTGGATGACGCTGCTGCTCGATTCGGCGTTCAATGGGTTGCTGGGGCTGGGCCTGCTGTGCTTCGCCCGCGCCCAGGCGCCTGAGGACGGCTGGCCCCGCGGCCTGCGCTGGCTGGCCCTCGTCGCCGGGCTGGTGAGCCTGCCAGTCGGGCTCCAGTTCAGCTCCGACACCTTCGCGCGGCTGCTCGCGATCGCCGGGCCGCTGTGGCTGGCCTGGGTGCTGTGGAGCTCGGTAGCGCTGGTGCGGGCGCGAAGCGCGGGCTCACCCCCCGCCTGAAAAAAGAGGGCTGCGATGGGCTACTGGGACGGCAAGAAGGTGTTGGTCACGGGCGGCTCCGGGTTCCTCGGCAGCTACGTGCTCGAGGCGCTCGCCCGCCGCGGAGTCAGCTCTCCAATCGTCCCCCGCCGCAAAGCGTACGACCTCGTCGACGGTGAGGCCGTTCGCAGGCTGTACCGCGAGCACCAGCCCCAGGTGGTGCTGCACCTGGCGGCGCGCGTCGGCGGCATCGGCGCCAACCGGGAGAACCCGGGCTCGTTTTTCTACGACAACCTGATGATGGGGGTGCAGCTGATCGACGAGGGTCGCAAGGCCGGCGTCGGGAAGTTCGTCGCGATCGGCACCGTCTGCTCCTACCCGAAGTTCACCCCGGTGCCGTTCAAGGAAGACGCGCTCTGGGACGGCTACCCCGAGGAGACCAACGCGCCGTACGGGCTGGCGAAGAAGATGCTGTTGGTGCAGTCGCAGGCCTACCGGACCCAGTACGGCTTCAACTCGATCTTCCTCCTCCCGGTGAACCTCTACGGCCCGCGGGACAACTTCGATCCGAAGCTGAGCCATGTGATCCCCGCGCTGATCAAGAAGGTGCTCGACGCGCAGCAGCAGGGCGCCGGCTTCATCACCTGTTGGGGCGACGGCTCGCCGACGCGCGAGTTCCTCTACGCCGCCGACGCCGCTGAGGGAATCTTGCGCGCGGCCGAGCAGTACGACGGGCCGGACCCGGTGAACCTCGGCTCGGGCGAGGAGTACCGCATCAAGGACCTGGTCCAGGTGATCGCCGACGCCTGCGAGTTCAAGGGAGAGATCCGCTGGGATCCGTCGCAGCCCAACGGCCAGCCACGGCGCAAGCTCGATGTCGGCCGCGCGAAGCAGCTGTTCGGATTCTCCGCGCCGACCCCGTTCAAGACCGGGCTCGAGGCCACGGTGGCCTGGTACCGCAAGGCCCGGGCCGAGGGCCGAGCGCCGTAGATGCAGGTTCCTTGACGGGCCAGAGGGCGGGGGCAATCCTCTGAAGAGTGTCCGGCCCCGCGCTCCTCGTCCCCTCTGGCCGTCTCGAACTGCGGCCCGAGGCGCTGAGCTTCCAACGCGCCGAGGACGAGCGCCGCACCCGGCGCATCGCCGCCTACGACGAGCTCGCCGAGTCGCGCGCCGCCTGGCTCGACAAGACGAAGTACTACGCGCGGGAGATCAAGCGGCTGCTGTCGGGGCTGGTCATCCCTGGCCACCGGGTGCTCGAGGTCGGCTGCGGGCTGGGCGACCTGCTCGCGTCGGTGCGGCCGGCGACCGGCGTCGGCATCGACATCTCCGGGCGAATGGTGGAGCTCGCCCGCGAGCGGCACCCGGCGCTGGAGTTCGTCCAGGCGGACGTGGAGCGCGACCCGCTCGACTTCGAGCCGTTCGACTACATCATCCTCTCCGATGTGCTCACCAGCCTCGACGACGTGCAGGTGGCGCTCGAGCGGGTGCGGCCACTGCTCAAGCCGACCGGCAAGCTGGTTGCCACCTACTACAACTTCCTCTGGGAGCCGGTGCTCGACCTCGCGACCCGGCTCGGCCAGCGCACCCCGTGGCCGGACCAGAACTGGCTCTCCCAGCGCGACGTGGCGAACCTGATGAAGCTCGCCGGCTTCGAGACGATTCGCCAGGGCACCGACGTGCTCGCCCCGATTCACGTGCCGGGCATCGGCGCGGTGCTCAACCGCCTCGGCGCGAAGGTGCCCTTCTTGCAGCACGCCTCGCTGGTGCAGTACCTCGTCGCCCGGCCGGTGGAGCTTCCCGAGTTCAACCCCGACGCCTCGGTCTCGGTGATCTGCCCTTGCCGCAATGAGAAGGGGAACATCGAGGCGGCGATTCAGCGCACGCCGAAGATGGGCTGGAAGACGGAGCTGATCTTCGTCGACGGCAACTCCACCGACGGCACGGTGGAGGAGATCGAGCGCTGCATCCGCGAGTACCACGGGCCCCTGGAGCTGAAGTTGATCCTCCAGGGCGACGGCAAGGGAAAGGGCGACGCCGTCCGCAAGGGCTTCGACCAGGCCACCTGCGACGTGCTGATGATCCTCGACTCCGACCTCACCGTTCCGCCCGAGGATCTGCCGAAGTTCCACCGCGCACTGGTGACCGGCTGCGGCGACTTCATCAACGGCGTGCGGCTGGTCTACCCGATGGAAGGGGAGGCGATGCGCTTCCTCAACCTGCTGGGGAACAAGTTCTTCTCCGCCGCGCTCTCGTGGGTGCTCGAGCAGCCAATCAAGGACTCGCTGTGCGGCACCAAGGTGCTCTGGCGCCGCGACTACGAGCGGATCGCCGCCCACCGCGGCTTCTTCGGCGACTTCGACCCGTTCGGCGACTTCGACCTGCTCTTCGGCGCCGCCCGTTTCAATTTGCGCATCGTCGACCTCCCGGTGCGGTACCGCGCGCGCACCTATGGGGACACGAAGATCTCCCGCTTCGAGCACGGGCTGTTGCTGCTGAAGATGACGGCGTTCGGGCTGCGGAAGCTCCGGCTCGAAGACCCGCAAGAAAAGTAGCCCCGGCAACTTCCACGCAACTTCTTGCCTACATTGCCCGACAATGGAGCCGTCACGCCTTTTCCACTCTGATTGCAAGGACTTCCAGATGCCGACCCTCCGCCCCGTCTCTTCCGCCGCCGCCGCCTCTTCCGTCGCGAAGCCCACGCTCTCGGCCGCTGATTTGAAGACCGCCAGGGCGCTCAAGCCCACCATTCTCGAGATCATGAAGCGGGTCCGGCTGGTGCCCGCGCCCGCGGCGAGCCTGCCCAAGTTCGACGCAGCGAAGAACCTCTGGAAGGCGACCAACGGCCACCTGCTGGTGTCGGTGACGCTCTCGAAGCCGCCCGCGGGGATGAGCGACGGCTACACCACCCGCGGCCTCGTCGACCCGAAGACGAACCAGTTCTGGGTGCTCAACCAGGGGGGCATCGCGGGGACGACGTCAGGCCAGGGCCCGCTGTCGCTGCCCGAAGGCCAGAAGTTCACTTCGAAGAGCTACTCGCAGGCCGACGTCCACGCACTGGAGAAGGCAGCGAACGCGAAGGCGGTGAGCGTGAAGCCGAAGGTGCACCACTTCGAGCCGACGGTGCTCAACGCCGCCTGGAGCTACGGAATGGGCGTGCGGCCTCTGCCCGGCATGTACGCCGGCCCGGCGATCCGGGGACAGGTGGTCTTCCCGTTCGTCGACATCAAGCCTGACTACAAAGTGAAGCTGAACGAGAAGACGCACACCTTCACCGTGACCGTCGATGGCACCTCGGACGTCACCGTTCACTCGCGCCAGCACACCGTGCCGGTCGACTTCGATCTCCACGTTCAGCGTCCTTCCGGGCTGGGCGGCAACTACAAGATCAAGTTCGTGGACCCGAAGGGCGTGAAGCTGTTCGAGACGAGCTTCATGAACATGCTGCCTGCCTGAAG
>JAYVRT010000664.1:0-4654 GCA_043776025.1 Archangiaceae bacterium
CAGACCGAGTAGGTCGCATGGCAGGTGTAGCCGTCGGTGGCGCGGCACTGGCTCGGCGGTGGCAGCGCAACGGGCGGCGGCAGCGCAACGGGCGGTGGCAGCGCAACGGGCGGTGGCAGCGCAATGGGCGGTGGCAGCGGTGGCGCTGGCGGTGGTAGCGCAGCAGGCGGCGGCGCCGGCGGCGGTGGAAGCGCTGGCATCGAGCTGAACGCGACGTGGGTCGGCGGTCAGTGCTCGAGCGCCGCCAGCTGCAGCGCGAGCGGCTACACCTCGACGGTGAGCTGCGAGACCACCGGCTTTGCCAACGGCATGTGCACGCAGGCCTGCACGCTCTCGGGAAGCACCTATGTCTGCCCGGACGCCGCCCAGACCGGCGGTACGTCGCTCAACACGCTCACCCGCTGCATCAGCGGCAACGGGCTTCCGAAGTGCGTGAGCGAGTGCGACTTCAACCAGTCACCTGTCAGCGGGTGTCGCCCGGGCTACACCTGCGTGCAACGGCAGCGGTACCAGCAGCCCTCAAAGGTCTTCAAGGTGTGCTTGCCCTCGGCCGGCCAGCGGTGGCCGGGAGAGCCGGCTCCGGCGAACGACATCGGCGCGGCGTGCCTCACCGACTCGAACTGCGCGAACAACGCCTGCCTCGCGATGTCGGGCGGCTACTGCACCAAGAACCTCTGCGACACCGCGGGCTGCCCCACCGGCTCGACCTGCTTCGGAATCGGCGCGGGCCAGAGCTCGTGTCTCAAGGACTGCACCGCTGCGAGCCAGTGCCGCGCCACCGACGGCTACACCTGCCATGCGACCTACTCGGTCTGCTGGCCGGGCAGCTCGGGCGCGGCGACCTGGAACCCCGCGGTCGGTGCGTCGGATTGCCTCGTCGCGTGGGGAACCGCGGGCAGCGGGCTCTCGGTCTGCGACACCGTGAAGGACCAGTACGTGGTGGTGAACAAGTCGGCGCGCAACCTCGCGCTCTGCAACCAGGGGGCGTTGATCACCAACCACCGCGCCGGACTCGGCTTTGCGCCGGTCGGGGACAAGGTCCGCGAGGGCGACGGCCGCACTCCCGAGGGCGTCTTCTACGTCGCGTCACTGGTGCCGAACTCGCAGTACTACAAAGCCTTCCTCGTCAGCTACCCCGACAAGGGGGACGCCGCGCGAGGTCTCGACGCGGGGATCATCACCCTCACCCAGAAGAACGCGATCGACGCGGCCCAGACCGCGTGCACCCCGCCACCCCAGACCACCGACCTGGGCAGCTACGTCGAGATCCACGGCCTTGGGTCGGCCAGTGACTGGACGCTCGGGTGCATGGCACTGGACAACACCTCGGTCGACGCGCTGTGGGCGACGATCGGCGCGCACGACACGATCGTCATCCTCCCCTGAACCGCGCCGCTCAGACCCAGGTGTCGGGGATCAGGCTTGCCTTGAGCTCGCTGAAGTCCTTGAGGATCGGGCCCAGCATCGTCGCCGCCGCGGGCTTCGAGGGGAGCGCCGCGAGCTTCGCCTCGAACTCGGCGACCGACGCCAGCGCCTGGCCGCGGGTCATCGCCTTGAAGTCCGGCGGGGTCATCCCGACCGCGCGGTAGCCGGCATCGATCTTCGGCGCATAGGTCTCGCTAAACCGCTTCGACACCGGGCCGTAGAAGAGCAGGCGAATCGTCTGGTCGCGCTGCTCCTCGAGCGCCTTTCGCTCGGCGGGGGGGGTGTCCGGGTGCTGAATCAGCCGCTGGGTGGCGCTGTAGAAGTCGCGCACCGGCCCGTGCTGGGGGTCGTCGATTGGGGTGGTGCCGGCCCACGCCGACTGGAAGTCGGTCTCGTAGCGGGTGCGGTCCGATCGGAGGTCCGCCACCGACGCGCGGGGGTTGCCGTCGTCGAAGCCCTTCGTCTTCGACCACACCGAGACGTTCTCTCCCTTTCGCATGCCCTGGAAGATCTCGCGCTTGATGTTGTCGCCCGAGCCGCGGGTGGCCTGTTCCCACGCCTTCTGGTGCGCGGTCGCGCCTGACGAGGCGCCGGGCGAAGAGCCGGTGTACGCGACGATGGTCTTCACCGCCGGGAACATCGCCTGGTACTTCTCCATCGCCGCCTCTCCGCCGGAATAGCAGCCGGCGATCATCAGGTCCTCGACGCTTCGGGCTGCACGGGGCATCGCGTCGGCGAGGGCGCCGACGGTGGGCCAATCGAGCCGGCCGTTGTTCTCGCCGTACACGCCGTACCCGACGTGGTGTCCGGAAAGGACGAGGCGGGAAGGAATCTGACCGCCCTTCTCGGCGACCGCCCACTGCTGGGCGATGTTGGCGATCTCGTCCTTCGCGTCCACGCCCGCGTGGCTGATGACGTCGGCGATCTTCAGCGTCTGCTCGGCGGGCAGACCCAGGGTGAGGGCGAAGGCCCTGGCGCCCTCGGGCGTGGCGAGGTCGTGGGTGGTGGTCGCCCCGTTCGCGCCCCGGGTAGAGATGGTGTCGGGCGTCGCCGCGTCCTTGATCACCGTGACGTTCGTGCCCCGCGCCTTCATCGCGTCGGACTCGAGCGTCGACCGGTGCTCCTCGGAGTTGTTCACCGCGACGAACAGCACCTTGTCGTTCGACTTCGGCGCCCAGCCCTGGGCCGCGGGCGTCGCAGGGGCGGCGGGGGCGCTGGCCAACTTCGCCCACATCCGCGGGGTGACCACGCCGTCGGGTGCGAGCCCGTTCGCCGCCTGGAAGGCCTTCACCTGGCCGGCCGTCCCGCGGCCGAAGATGCCGTCCGGGGCACCGGTGTTGAAACCGGCCTGGTTGAGCGCGGTCTGCAGGCGCGTCACGTCGGGGCCCCGCGAGCCTTCGCGCAGCGTCGCCGGGTCGTTGGAGCCAGTCGCAACAGGACGCGTCGTCGGCTGATCAATTCGATTGGGCACACCCAATTGCTAGGTCAGTTCGAGCCCCGAATTCAATGGGCCTGGCACATTCGTCGGCGGCCTCCCGGGTCTGAAGCTGGGCGGGATGGGTTTTTGATCCCGCGCGGTTAACGGTCGTCTAAGGAACGGTCTCCTGCAGCTGGATGTCGGAGACCCCTATGCGATCGCTCTGCGTGGCTGCTTGTCTGGCGTCGTTCTTCGCGTTCGCTCAATCCCCGGTGAGCCTCACCGCCTCGGATGGCTCGGGGTTGAAGCTGGTCTCGTACACTGCCCGCGCGGTGGTCGAGGATCCGCTCGCCTTCACCGAGCTCACCCTGGTCTTCGAGAACCCGCAGGACCGGGTGATCGAGGGCCAGTTCCGGGTGACGCTGCCCCGCGGCGCGACGGTGAGCCGGTTCGCGATGAAGCTCGACGGCCGCTGGCAAGAAGGGGAGGTGGTCGAGAAGCAGGCGGCGCGGCGGGCGTACGAGGACTTTCTCCACCGTCGCCAGGACCCCGCACTGCTCGAGCAGGCGGCGGGCAACGAGTTCTCGGCGCGGGTGTTCCCGATTCCGTCAAGAGGCCGCAAGGAAGTGATCGTCTCCTGGTCGCACGAGCTGCGCTCCTCCGACGCGACGTACGCGCTGCCCCTCAAAGGCCTTCCGCAGATCGGCACCCTCGACGTCCAGGTCTCCTCCGGCGGCGTGGCGCTGGCCTCGCTGCAAAAGAGCGGCTTCGTGCCGGACAAAGACGTCGAGGTGGCGCCGCCCCGCAGCGGCCGCACCGGCATTCGCGCCGGAGACTTGATCGTCACCCGGGTGAAGGCGGTCGCGACCTCGACGCCCGAGCCGATGCCGTCGCTGCTGCTGCTCGTCGACACCAGCGCTTCCCGTGCCCTCGGCTTCGACGCCCAGCTGACGATGGTGCAGAAGCTGGTCGACCGCCTCGCGCAGGCTCAGCCGGGGTTGACGCTTGTGGTCGCCGGGTTCGACCAGACGGTGCGGCTGGTGCACGAGGGCCCGGCCATCGGCTTCACCGCGGAGAAGGTGAAGCAGCTGCGCGATCGCCGCGCGCTCGGCGCGAGCAACATCTCGGGCGCGCTGCTGTGGGCGCTCGAGCGGGGGAAGAAGGCGCCGATCGCCCGGGTGGTGGTGGTGACCGACGGGGTCTTCACCGCCGGAGAGATCGAGGGCGACCAGCTGCTCGCCTCGGTGGCGCGGCTCAAAGACGCGGGCGTCCAGCGGCTCGACGCGATCGCCGTCGGTGGAATCCGCGAAGAAGACGGCCTGCGGAGGCTGGTCGCGGCGAAGCTGCCGAAGACCGGAGCGGTGCTCGACGGCGACGCTCCCCTCGACGTCTTGGCGCGCCGGCTCTGCGAGACGACGGTGGCGAAGCTCGCGGTCACCGCCGAGGGCGCGAAGGTCGTCTGGCCGTTGGCGCTCGAGGGGGTGCAGGCGGGCGATGAGGCGGTGGTGGTCCTCGAGGGCGCGGGCGATGCTCCGGTGCTCAAGGTCGGCGCGGTGACGGTGGATCTGAAGAAGGGGCTGGCGGGAATCGAGAAGCCGTTGCTCGACCGCGCCTGGGCGCAGGCGAAGATCCAGGCGCTGCTCGACCAGCAGGATCGCGTCGCCGACGGTCCGGAGCAGAAGAAGAAGCTCCGCGAGGAGATCGTCGCGCTCTCGACGAAGCACCGGGTGCTCTCGCCGCTGACCGCGCTGCTCGTGCTCGAGACCGAGCAGGACTACGCCCGCTTTCACATCGACCGGAAGGCGCTCGCCG
>JAYVRT010000665.1:0-4653 GCA_043776025.1 Archangiaceae bacterium
GGTCAGTTTCAGCTGGTGGACCTCGGCTCGACCAACGGCACCTACCTCAATGGGATCAAGGTCTCGATCGCCACGCTCCAGGACGGCGACAAGATCCAGGTCGGCAGCAACACCGTCTTCAAGTTCTCGATTCAGGACAAGCTCGAGGAAGAGTACCAGCGCAACATCTACGAGTCGGCGACCCGCGACGGCCTGACCCGCATCTTCAACAAGAAGTACTTCATCGACACGCTGAAGAAAGAGTTCGCTTACTGCCTGCGGCACCGGGTGCTGCTGTCGCTGGTGATGCTCGACATCGACCACTTCAAGAAGATCAACGACACCTTCGGCCACCCCGCGGGCGACTTCGTGCTCCAACGGGTGGCGGCGAAGATCGCCGAGACGGTGCGCCAGGAGGACCTCTTCGCGCGCTACGGTGGCGAGGAATTCACCCTGCTGCTGCGCGAGTCGAACGATGACAAGGCGGTGCGCTGCGCCGAGCGGTGCCGCCGTGCGGTCGACGGCCACGAGTTCCAGTTCAACGGGACGCCGATCAAGGTCACGATCAGCCTCGGCGTCGCGACGCTGTTCGACACCGACTTCGCCGCCCCGGAAGATCTCATCGCCGCCGCCGACAAGTACCTCTACCGCGCCAAGCGTGGCGGGCGGAACCGGGTCGATGCGATGCAGATCAGCGGCGCCTGAAGAGGCGGGTCATCACCGCGACGGCGGTAGGTGCGCCGGGCCCGCGGGGGCGCCGAGCGCGGGGTTCTGCAGCGACTGCTTGAGCGGGGAGTCGATGAACTCGACGCGGTTGCCGCCGCGGGCCATCGCGGCGTTGAGGCCGTCGGTCGCCTGGCGGACGAGATCGGAAAAGCCGTACTCGTGCCCCGGCGCGCCAGCCGCGACGCCGGCGGAGATGGTCGGGTTGAGCACCTGCTCGCCGCGTTGGAGCGTCGCCTTCGAGACCCGCTCGCAGATGCGGCGGGCGACGATCAGCGAGCCGGCGAGATCGGTGTGGGGCATCAGCAGCACCACCCGATCCGGCGCCTGCTGCACCGGGAAGTCGGTGTCGCGCAGCGACCGGCGGATCGCCAGCGACAGGCCGCCCATCAGCTGCCCCCGCAGCTCTTCGTCCACCTTGACCGGCAACGGATCGAAAGCGATCAGCGCCAGCGCCAGGGGGAAGCCGTAGCGGCGGGCGCGCTTCACCTCGACGAAGAGCACCTCTTTGAAGTGGGCGAAGGTGTAGAAGTTCGTCATCGGGTCGAGGATCCCCTCGCCCGGGCGCATCGTCGGCAGCGGATCCTCGTCGTCCTCGCGGTGCTGCTGCAGCTCGGTCAGCCGCACCCGTAAATCGTTGGGCGAGATCGGCAGCGGGAGCACCGCGTCGGCGAAGGGGGCGTGGAACCCCTTGCTCTGGGCGGCCAACAGCAGCGCGTGGGGCCGGGCGTTGCGGACGGCGCGCGACAGCCGCGAGGGCGAGGCGAGCGACGGCCCGAGGACGACGACGTCCTCTTTTCCCAGTTGCTCGATCTGCCGGGCGGCGGAGACCTTGAGGCCGGCCTTCTTCAGCCCCGCGGCGATCGCCTTCCAGCGAGGATCTTTCGGTTCGATGACGGCGGCGAGCTTGAGCTTCATTGACTTGGGTTCCCCTCACTTCGCAGCACGGGCGAATCCCAACTTACGAAGGGACTCGCCTGCAACGTATTTCACCCGGGGGCTCCCGTCTTTTTCTGATGCGCGGGTCAGCGCCCCGACCGCCTCCGCGCCCCCCAGCTCGCCCAGCGCCTGGGCGCAGACCTCCCGGACCTCGGGTGAGCCGTCCTTGCCGAGCACCCGGCCGACCGCCGCTGCCGTGCGGGCATCGCCCATCACCCGCACCGCCCCCACCGCCGCGACCCGGACCCCGACCGAGGGGTGCTCGAGCAGCGCCAGCACCTCGGGCAGCCGGGGCGTCAGGTGCTGGGCGCCGGCGGCCCGGACCGCGGCCGCGAGCACGTCGGGATCGGGATCTTTGAGGCCCGTCTCCACCAGCTTGCCTGCCTCCGGCACCCGGGCGATGTCCGCCAGCGCGTCGAGCGCGGCGGCGCGCATCCGCGGTGACTTGGCGGCCAGCGCCTGCTTCACCTGGGGCAGGGCTTTGGCCTGGGCGCAGCCTCCGAGGGCGGCGAGCGCCGCGGCGCGCACGGTCTCTTCGAGGCGCGGCTCGGCGACGGCCTCGGCCAGCGTCGGGCCGCACTCGTCGGCCCCTCCGCGGCCCAGCAGCTCGGCCCACCGCGCCCGCTGCGCCGCGGTGGCCTTGGTCAACGGATCCAGCCGGGTCTTCGCCGCGCCGGCCAGCGTTCTGCCTTCGCCCCGCGCCAGCGCCCGCGCCGCTGCCAGCCGAATCGCCGGATCGGGGTCTTCCAGCAGACCCTCGAACTCGGTGGCGCCGATCGGCCCCAGCACCGAGAGGGCGGCGATCGCCTCCTTGCGCTCGCGCTGCTCGGCAGACTTGAGCCGGGGGCGCTGCACGTCGAGCGCCTTTGACCAGACCGCCAGAAGGCGGTCGACGCGGGGGGCGTCGGCGCGGGTCGCGGCCTTGAGCACCGCGGCTCCGGCGGCCAGGCCTCCTGACTCGGCGTCCTCCACCAACAGCAGCGCTGACGATTCGTCGGTCTCGGCCGGCCGGGTGGCCATCGCGGTCAGCACCACCCGCGCCGGCGGCAGGTCGAGGAATCCCCCGAGGTGGAGCAGCGCCTCGCGGCGCGTCACCGGGTCGGTGGAGTAGAGCTCGACCTCGAGATCCTTGCGCAGCTCTTCCCTCCGCTGCAGGCACAGGGCCGCGGCCGAAGGGCCCATCGTCCCGCCCGGCTGCAGCAACTCGAGCAGCGTCTGCTTCCGGCTCGCGGCGAGGTGGACCGCGGTGAGGCACGCCGCCTTCACGTCGCGGCCGTCGACGATCCAGGTGGCCAGCGCCCGGACATCGGTCAGCCCTTTGATCGCCGCTCCCGCGCGGATCGCGCCCCAGCGGACCTGCCAGTCGTCGTCTTTGAGGATCTCGTCGAGCTGCTCCTGCCGGGGCGATTCGTCCTTGAGCGCCACCGCCCAGCCGCCGCGGTCGAGCGTGGCGTCGGTGAGACAACGCCCGCACAAGACCGCCCGCAGTCGCGGGTCGGTGAGCAGCCGGGTGCAGGACTCCTTGCAGCGGCCCCCGAGCACGCGAGGCTGCCCCCGCGACGGGACCGTCACCAGGCAAAGCACGAAAGCGAGGGACCCGAGGCGCACTTGACGGGTTGGATGGTAGCGTCTTTGCGCGGAAGCGATGCGCACGATCTGCCTGTGCCTGTTGGTCTCGTTGCAGGTCTTCGCGGGGAGCGCCGCGACTCAGAAGGCCGTCTCGAAGCGGGCCGAGGCGAACCAGGTGATGGGGCAGGTCATCGGCGCGGCGCTCAACCCCAACGCGGGGGTCAACCGCCTCAAGTTCCTCGGTGAAGAGAACTACGCCGCCCACGAGCTGGGCAACTTCTTCAGCAAGGAGCCGGACGTCGGCAAGCGCCGGCTGGTGCTCCAGGCGATCGCCGGCCTCGGCAGCCGCGAAGGCCACGACGCGCTCGCCCTCGGACTGGGCGACGAGGACGGCGCGGTGCGGATGTACGCGGCGCAGGGCCTGGGCCGGCTGAAGAGCAAAGAGGCCGCGCCGAAGCTGCAGCAGTTGCTCGGCGACGAGACGATGGGCGTCCGCCGCGAGGCCGCACGCGCCCTGGGGTTGCTGGGCGAGCCGAAGTATGGCGCGGCGCTGGCGAAGGCGGCGAAGCTGGAGGACGACCCCGAGACCCGCGCGGCGATGCTGCTCGCGATCGGTCAGGCGGGGGACAAGAAACAGGCCGTGGCGCTCGAGGCCTTCCTTGCCAGCAGCTCGGAGAGCACCCGGTTCGCCGCCGCCGCCGGGCTCTGCGTGCTCGGCGCTACCGCCGGGCTCAACTTCGCCAAGGGGCTGCTCGCCTCGAAGGATCGCTACCAGCGGATGCAGGGCCTGATGCTCTTCGAAGGCAGCCGGGCGAAAGAAGCAGGGGCGACGCTCGAACCGCTGCTGAAGGACCAAGACAAGTCGCTCCAGGCTGGGGCGGCGCGGATCCTCTACCAGGGCGGAGACAAGTCGAAGCTTGACTGGCTGGTCCTCCACAGCTTCCAGACAGTGGGGGAAGACCGGCTTCCCTACGAAAAAGAGCTCGAGGCGCTGCGGCTGACCGACGACGATCGGCGCGCGATCCTGCGCAAGGCGGGCATCAAGTGAGCTGGTTGTTGATCGCTGCCCTCGCCGGCTCCGCGGCCCCGGACGCCAGCTGGCTCCCGGATCCTTCGCGGGCGCTGGCTCAGCGGCTGGATGCGGTGAGCGCCAAGTTCCTCGGCACCCGCTACGTCGTCTCCCCTCTGGGAGAGGGAACGGGCAAGGACCCGGACCCGCTGATTCGCACCGACGCGGTGGACTGCCTCACCTTCGTCGAGGAGACGATCGCCCTCAGCCTGGCACCCGACGTCGAGGGCGTGCTCCCGCTGCTGACGCGGATCCGCTACGAGGGGGACAGCCCTGCGTTCGAGGCGCGCAACCATGTGATGGAGGCGCAGTGGCTGCCGAGCAACCTGAAGAAGGGCTTCCTCAAGGACGTCACCCGCGAGCTGGGCGGCGAG
>JAYVRT010000666.1:0-17023 GCA_043776025.1 Archangiaceae bacterium
TGTACCAGGACGCGAAGCCCACTGGGGTCTGTGTCCGCCACTACCTGTCGGAGTTCCTCGAACACGGGGTGCTCTTCCGGCCGGCGACGGTGGGCGAGCTCGATCACCTCCAACAGTTCGCGACCACCGTGCTCGCGGGCGAGCCGCCGCCCGACGGCGGCAGCGACACCCGCACCCACTCGATCACCCGCATCTCCACCGCGGCGTGGATGACCTCGGGGGCGCTCTTTCGCACCGAGCTGGGGGATCCCACCGACGCCGGCCGGGTGGGGCTCACCGACTGGGAGCTGGCGCAGCAGCTGGCGTACGCCGTCGGCAGCCGCGGGCCGGGCGCGACGCCCAGCTACGTCTACCCGACGTACTCCGCGCCGCTCGAAGGCCACCTGGCCGACATCGCCGACAACGCGCGCGACGGTGGGATCCGAAACCCGGCGGTGGTGGCGGCGCTGTTCAAGAAGTACACGGGCGGCAACGATCCGACCCGGTTCGATCTGATCCAGGACTACAGCGACAACTGGATCAGCCGCCGCGGAGAGTACTGGCTCTCCGACGGCGTCACCGGCTTCTTCCGCGAGTGGCTCGGCTACACCAGGGTCCCGGAGATCTTCAAAGAGCGCCCCGAGGCGACCTCGATCTACGACGACGGGGGCACCGACGGGTACCGCCCACAGCTGTCCTCGTGGGGCAACCTGATGAGTGGCTACTACGGCTACGAGTCGACGCTGATTCAGCAGGCCGAGGACGCGATCAGCCGGGTCGTCGTCGCCGACACCGACGTGCTCAAGAACCTGCTCACCACCCGCCAGTTCTATCTGGCCTCCACCGCGAACCCAGCCAGCTACGCCGGGGCGGTGCTGTGGACGGGGCAGCCCTACAACACCACCCAGGCGATCGCCGACAGCCGGCCAGCGCGGTGGGTGACCCTGCCGTCGACGGAGCGCGCCGGGATCCTCACCCACCCCGCGTGGCTCGGCTCGCATGGCGGCAACTTCGAGGACGACCCGTCGCTGATTCACCGGGGCAAGTGGGTCCGCGAGAACCTGCTGTGCGACTATATTCCCCCGTTGAGCTCGGTGAAGGTGGTGGCGCAGGTCGGCCCGCACGCGCCGGACAAGACCGCGCGCAACCGCGTCGACGACGCGACCGGAAGCCCTCAGTGCCAGGGCTGCCACTCGCTGATGAACCCGCTGGGGTACCCGTTCGAGATCTACAACCACGCGGGCTACCTCCGCCGGCTCGACCACGCCTCCGACGGAGGGTGGCGCGCCCCCGACGGGACGGTGACTCTCACTGGGATGCCCGACCCGGCGCTCAACGGGCCGGTGCGCGACGCGGTCGAGCTGTCGGAGAAGCTGGCGGTGTCGAACCACGTCAAGCGCTGCTTCATCCGCCAGGCCTTCCGCTACTACATGGGCCGCGACGAGAACCGCACCGACGCCTGCACCCTGGCGAGCATGGAGCAGGCCTACGACAGCGGGGGCGGCTCGTTCATCAAGATGGTCACCGCGCTGATCACCAGCGACACCTGGAAGACGCGCCGGGTGCCGGGAGCTTCCGAATGAACAAGCTCAGCCGACGAAGCCTGCTGAAGACGGCCGCGGGGGCGGCGATCCTCTCGCCGTTCATGCGCGAAGCCTGGGCGCAGGCGACGACCCCCGCGCGGCTGGTGATCGTCCTCGAGTGCAACTGCTACTACCCGCTGGCGGTGTT
Source organism: Archangiaceae bacterium (assembly GCA_043776025.1). Lineage (GTDB taxonomy): Bacteria > Myxococcota > Myxococcia > Myxococcales > Myxococcaceae > JAYVRT01. Next base: position 1,711 of record JAYVRT010000666.1, read on the forward strand.
GAGCGCGACCGCGAAGGCCTCGCTCGGGGCGGGGGTCGGTGGCAACTACCTCTTCTCCGACACCTACCCCGCGACGGTGCGGACGCTGACCGGCGAGGCGCTCTCGTCCGCGCTTTGCCTCGGGCCGCTGGCCGCGTCTTCGGGGAAGATCTCGCTCGAGAACCGGGCGGCGGTGGTGCTCGGCCTGTCGAGCACGATCACCGGTGGAGGGCACAGCAGCGGCACCGGCGCGCTCAGCAGCGCGGTGGACGGCGCGGCGGCGACGATCGATGCGGTGCTCGCCCCACGGCTCAAGCGCACCGCGCCCTTCGACGCGATCCGCCTCGGCACCAGCTCCTCGCTGACGCCAATCGTCTACCAGACGTGCAGCTTCGGGCCGCGGAAGCCCGCGCCGATTCTCGTCAACCCGGGCCTCGCTTACGAGAGCATCTTCGGGTCGATCGCCGGGGGCACCGCCGCTGGCCCCGAACGCAGCGCGCTCTTCGACTTCGCCCGCGACGACGTGAAGACAGCGCTGATGACCTTCCGTGGCAACTCCAACGAGCGGCTGAAGCTCGAGCGCTATCTGACCTCGCTCGAGGGCTTGCGGGCGCGAGAGGCCCAGCTGGCTTCGATGGCGGCGGCGGTGCGGCCCTTGCTGCCGGTGGCCCCTTCCTCGAACCCGCTGCTCACCGTCTCCGGCACCACGCCAGACTCGCTCAAGTGGCTCGAGGCGCAGTTCCAGATCGCTACCACCAGCCTGCTCGGGGGGCTGACCAACAACGTGATCCTCGCCTCGGCGAGCTCCGGCTTCGACGTCCACTACAACAGCGTCATCCCCGGCGTGGGCCGCCACGATCTCCAGCACGGCATCGGGGTGGCTTCGAACTTCACCGCGATCTCGGCGATCACCCGCAAGCACGTCGACCTGATCGCCCAGCTGGCGAGGACCCTGGCGGCGACGCCCGAAGTCGGGACCTCGGGCTCGATGCTCGATCACACCGCGATCGTCTTCATGTCCGACAACGGCGAGCAGCACCACTCCACCGCGACCGAGTGGCCGCTGCTGATCCTCGGGGGCGACGCCCTGGGGTTGAAGACCGACGGCCGCACGGTGATTTTTCCCAAGGCGGGCGCGGCGAACAACCGGCAGCTGTCGAACTTCTTCAACACGCTCGGGCACGCGTTTGGCGACGCGGGCTTCAACCTGTTCGGCAACGAGGGCCCGACGCGCATCGCCCCTGGCCCCTTGAGCGAGCTGATCTGAAGAGGCTCGCGCCGATTCGTCGGCGCCCGCGCCTGGGCGGGTCGATCAGTAGATTCGGGGGATGATTCGCCACGGGACCCGCTGGCAGTACTCGACCCAGGCGGCGCCGTACTTCGCGGCGCAGCGCCGGTCGTCGTCGGCCTGCCGGGGAATCAGCAGCGCCACGTAGTACAGCGGGTAGAGCCACGCCCACGACAGCGGGATGCCCAGGCTCAAGGTCAGGCCCGTCGCCATCAGGATCTCGCCCAGGTAGTTGATGTGGCGCGAGAGGCCCCAGAAGCCGCCGCTGAGCACTTTTCGATCGCCGGCGGTGATCGGCTTCGGGTCGAGACCGAAGGGGCGCCGGTTCGGGTCCTGCTTGAAGTGGAACTTCTGCAGGTTCGCGCCGCGGGCGAGGATCCAGCCACAGAAGAAGACCGCCGCGGACAGGGTCAGCGCCGCCGGCGGCCAGTGCGGGTTGGGGAGATCGGCCGTGGCCCACAGGCCCACCGGGTAGAAGAACGGATAGAACGTCAGGCAGCCCCAGCCGAGCTTGAAGCCGACCCGCTCCGCCATGAAGTCGTAGGTGTAGAGGTGGACCTGCTCGAAGTTCAGGTACTCGACGATGAAGAAGCAGAAGAGCGCCGTATGGAGCAGCACCCCGGGCGAGGGATCGTTTGGGTAGAGCCGCAGGTGCTTTCCCGCGAACGAGAGCAGGTTGAGCCCGAGCATCGTCGCGCCCACGAGGTAGAGGAACATCTTCGCGTCGAGGCGGTCGCCGAGCGCCTGCGGGTTCTCCAGCCGCCCCAGGTAGAGCTGCGCGAGAAAATTCCTCCCAGGGGTCGGCGGCGCCTGGAGGACGATCCAGAAGGTAAAGGCGATTCCGAGGACGAAGGCGCCCCCAGCGAGCTCCCAGCGGTGATCGTAGAACGCACCCCAGTCGAGCAGCCCCTGCCGGCAGGCGAGCGCCCAGAGCGCGACGACGATGAAGAAGACCCGCAGGCCGTTGAGCCGGTAGCGCAGCAGGGCGCCGGTCTTCGCATCCTTGACGTAGCCGTCGACCCACCGGCCCGGCACCACCAGGTGGAGCACGAGCACCGCGAGGTAAATCCCCAGCGGCCACAGCCACGCGGTGCTCATCCCTGGAGCAGCTTCTTCGTTTGAGAGGCCATCACCGAGATCCTCATCCGCAGGGGCATCAGCGCCATCATCGCCGCCGCGAAGCGGTTGAAGGCCCCGGGGATCATCACCGGTCCGCGGCCCAGCTGGGCCAGCGCCTCGCGCGCGACCTGGGCCGGCTCGAGCTCGCCCGGCGCCGCGCCCTTCGCCGAGGCGCGCAGGTAGTTGGGGGTCAGCGTCGCTCCCGGGCAGACGGCGAGCACGTCGACCCCGGCCGGCTTGAGCTCCGCCCAGAGCGCCTGGGCGAGGCTGAGGGTGAAGGCCTTCGTGGCGCCGTACACCGAGATGAAGGGCGCGCCCTGAAAGGCGGTGAGCGACGACAGCAGCACCACCGCTCCCTTGCCTCGCTGCACCATCCCGGGGACCACCGCGCTGAGCAAGCGCAGCGGGGCGCGGCAGTTGACGTCCACCGACGCCTCGGCGGTGGCCAGGCTCTGCGTCGCGAAGGCGCCCATCGAAGCGGCGGCGGCGTTGCACACCAACACGCCGATCTCCTTGCCCGCCAGCAGCGGCCCCGGGTCGAGCGTCGCCAGGTCGGCCGGGTGACAGACGACCTCGGCCTTGTGGGTGGCCCTCAAGCCCGCCGCCAACAGCTCCAGCGGCTCGGCCCGGCGCGCGATCAACAGCAAGCGGTAACCGCGCGCTGCCAACGCCTCCGCGAACGCCGCCCCCAGGCCCTCGGAGGCCCCCGCCACGACTGCCCACTGCCCATAGGGAGCTGCGATCATTGTCGAAGACCCATGGTAGCCGCGTGACAGAGGCAGCGGGCAGCGTTTAGGGTGCCGACCCAATGAAAATCGCCGTAATTGGAACTGGCTACGTCGGGCTCGTTGCGGGCACCTGCTTCGCAGACACCGGCAACGACGTCGTCTGCGTCGACATCGACGAGCAGAAGATCAAGGCGCTCCAGGCCGGTCAGGTGCCGATCTACGAGCCGGGCCTCGAAGAGCTGATCGTCAAGAACGTGAAGGACAAGCGCCTGAGCTTCACCACCAGCCTCCCCGATGCGGTGGCGGCTTCCCAGGTCGTCTTCATCGCCGTCGGCACGCCCGAAGGAGAGACCGGCGACGCCGACCTCCAGTACGTGCTGGCCGCGGCGCGCCAGGTCGGAAAGGCGATGACCCAGTACACGGTGGTGGTCGACAAGAGCACCGTGCCCGTCGGCACCGCGGCGAAGGTGCGGGCCACGATCGCCGAGGTCACCCAGCACCCGTTCGACGTGGTCAGCAACCCCGAGTTCCTCAAGGAAGGCGCGGCGATCGACGACTTCCTCAAGCCGGACCGGGTGGTGATCGGCGTCGACAGCGACAAGGCGAAGGCGATCATGGGTGACCTCTACGCCCCGTTCTTGCGCACCGAGAACCGGATCATCTTCATGGACACCAAGAGCGCCGAGCTCACCAAGTACGCCGCCAACGCGATGCTCGCCACCCGCATCTCCTTCATGAACGACGTGGCGATGATCTGCGAACGCGTCGGCGCCGACGTCGACAGCGTCCGGCGGGGAATGGGCTCGGACAAGCGCATCGGCCTGCCGTTCCTCTTCCCTGGCGTCGGCTACGGCGGCAGCTGCTTCCCCAAAGACGTCAAGGCGCTGGTGGCCACCGCCCGTGACCTCGGGGTCGAGTTCGACTTGCTGCGCGCCGTTGAACGGACCAACGAGAAGCAGAAGAAGTCGCTCGTCGCCAAGGCGGTGAAGCACTACGGCGACGTGGCGGAGAAGACGTTCGCCGTCTGGGGCCTGGCCTTCAAGCCGAAGACCGACGACATGCGTGAGGCCCCCGCGGTCGAGCTGATCGAAGGGCTGCTGGGCAAGGGCGCGAAGGTCAACGCCTTCGACCCCGTGGCCCACGAGGTCGCCAAGCGCCGCTTCGGCAACCGGATCCGCTTCGCCCAGACGACCTACGAGGCGCTCGAGGGCGTCGATGGGCTCTTCCTCGTCACCGAGTGGAATGACTTCCGCCACCCGGACTTCGAACGGATGAAGTCGTTGATGAAGACCCCGGTGATCTTCGATGGCCGCAACGTCTTCGACCCCGCCCGGGTGCGCGGGCTCGGCTTCACCTACTACGGCGTCGGTCGACAGTAGGAATGGGCGGAACGGACGTCGCCATCGCCCGGCCCTCGATCGCGCTCGCGTCGATCCGTGCGCTGCGGATCAAGCAGTGGACCAAGAACGGGGCCCTGCTCGCGCCGCTGCTCTTCGCCAAGGGCTTCATCCGCGAAGGGCTGCCGCTCAAGTCGGTGGTCGCGGTCTTCTCGTTCTCCCTGCTGGCCAGCGGCGTCTACCTCGTCAACGACTGGGTCGACAAAGAGAAGGATCGCGCCCACCCGGAGAAGCGCCACCGGCCGATCGCCGCCGGCCTGCTCGGGCTGCCGACGGTGATCGCCCTGGTGCTTGCCTGCTGGGCAGGGTCGGCGGCGCTCGGCGCCTGGCTGGGCACGCAGTTCCTCGGGGTCTGCGGCGCCTACCTCTTGCTCCAGGTGCTGTACACCACCGCGCTGAAGAAGGCGGTGATCCTCGACGTGATGGTGATCGCGCTCGGCTTCATCCTGCGCGTGGTCGCTGGCGCCGTGGCGATCAACGTGGTGGTCAGCAACTGGCTGTTCCTCTGCACCTTGTTCTTCGCGGTCTTCCTGGGCTTCGCCAAGCGGCGCCACGAGCTGTCCTCGCTCGAGGGCAGCGCCGCGTCGCACCGGGCGAACCTCGAGGATTACTCGTTGCCGATGCTCGACCAGATGATGAGCATCAGCGCGGCCTCGACGATCCTCGCCTACGGCCTGTACACCGTGTCGCAGGAGACGGTGAACCACGTCGGCAGCGACAAGCTCAAGTTCACCGTGCCGTGCGTCATCTACGGCGTCTTCCGGTACCTCTTCCTCGTCCACAAGCGCGGGGCGGGCGGGTCTCCGGAGAAGGTGCTGCTGTCGGACGCGCCCTTGATCATCGACATCGTGATCTTCGTCGGGCTCGCCGCCTGGGCGCTGTACCTGTAGCGCCTGGCTCAACGCTCGAAGGCGTTGTCTTCCCCGCCGCGGAAGCTGATCACCGAGGTGAGGCCCTGCTCGGACTCGGCGACCGAGCGGATCAGGCGGGCGAGGGTACCGATCTCCTTGATCCAGGTGTGGGACTTGGGGCCCAGGCCGGAGAAGTTGACCGCGAGGATCGGCGGGTCGGGGATCCGCCCCAGCCAGTAGTCCAGCACATCGTGTTTTTCGGGCGCGACCACCGGTTTGAGCCGGGTCGCCTCGCGCTGCAGCAGCCGCGAGAGCGCGTTGGGCAGCTGCGCCGCCCACTGGTTCAAGACGTGGAGCGGCCGCCAGCTCCAGTCGGCGCGGGCGATGCCGGCCGACGGCTGGTAGTCGCCGTGGCCATGGTGGGTGAGGATCTGATCCGGTGGGAAGTCGGGCACCGGGTCCCAGACGCCGCAGATCATCGTCGCCAGCCCGAACTGGTGCCGCGGATGGTCGAAGAAGGCCTCGCGGTAGGCGCGCGACCTGTCAGCGTCGGCGTAAGGGTAGCTGGGGTCCTCGAGCATCAGCGCGAAGTGGAGCGTGTCTTCCCACTCGCCAGCGTAGGCCTGGTACTCGCTGGCGATCGACCACCCCTCGGAGTCGCGAAGCCACTCGACGAAGAGCAGCCGGTAGCAGGCCTCGGTCCACATCTCGTCGGTGAGTCCGAAGAAGCTGCCCTCGACCCCGCGGTCGAGGAGCAGATCGAGCCCGACCCGGGTGTGCTCGTCGTTGAGGTGGCGCAGCAGGTGCTCGATCGCCGGCGCGGCGTCGATCACCCCCAGCTTGAAGGCAGGGAAGACGACCTCGCGGAGGAAATGATCGTTGACCGGACGGAGGACGACTTCCACCGGCTCAGGTTACGCCCTGGCGTCTTCCCGCGCGATCAGCGAGTAGATCTCTTCGCTGTTTTTCGCGGCGAGGATCGCGTCCCGGAAGGCGCCGTTCTTGAACAGGCGGCTGATCCGCGCCAGCGCCTTCAGGTGGAGGCCGGCGGAGTTCTCGGGTGCGACGAGGGCGAAGAAGAGGTGGGTGCGCTTGCCGTCGATCGCCTCGAAGTCGATGCCCGTCCGGCTGACCCCGAAGCTCGCGGAGAGGGTCGGCAGCCCGGCGAGCTTCCCGTGGGGGATGGCGACCCCCTCTCCGATGCCGGTGCTGCCCAGCCGTTCGCGATCCTCGAGCACCGTCGCCAGCCGGGCCTGGGGCACGCTGGGGTTGCTCTTCGCCAGCGAGGCGGAGAGCTCTTTGAGCACGTCGACCTTGCTCGATGAAGAGAGCTCGCTGATGACGGACTCAGGTTTGAGAAACTCCGCAATCTTCATCGCGCGCGGCACATACCGCTAAGCCATCAGCGGTTCAAGGCGAGGAATGCGCTAAAAGCCGCCGACTGAAACAAATGTGGCTTCGACCCTCGAGAAGTCTGATCGGTGCGCTCCTGGTCGCATCCTGCGTGCGTGCGCCGGTGGCCGAGGCCCCGGCCGAGGTTCAGGTGCCCGCCCTCCCGGCAACCCTGGACGTGGCTGAGGTCGCCGCTGCTCCGGCCTCAGCCCCGGCGCCCGAGGTGGTGGAGCCTGCGCTCCCTCCTCCTTCCGCCCCGCCGGACGTCGAGGGCCGGCTGAAGAAGCTGAGCGTCGAGCAGAAGGTCGGCCAGCTGATGATGGTCGGCTTCGGCGGCCTCGTGCTCGACCCGAAGATCGAGGAGCTGGTGAAGGGGCGGCAGGTGGGTGGGATCTGCATGTTCAAGCGGAACATCGCCGACGCGGCCCAGCTGGCCAGGCTCAACGACGCGTTGCGGGCGTTGCTGGCGAGCGGGATTCCCCCCTTCATCGCGGTGGATCAAGAGGGCGGCAACGTGGTGCGGATCGCCGACGGGGTGACGGTGCTCCCCGGCAACATGGCCCTGGGAGCGACTCGGAGCTCGAAGCTGGCGTGGGAAGCCGGCAAGGCGCAGGGCGACGACCTGCGGCGGCTGGGCTTCAACATGAACCTCGCCCCGGTGCTCGACGTCAACTTGAACCCCCACAACCCGGTGATCGGCATCCGCAGCTTCGGCGACGAGGGGGCCCTGGTGTCTCAGATGGGGGCCGACTTCGTCCGCGGCCAGCAGGAGGCGAACATCGCCACGATTGCCAAGCACTTCCCGGGGCACGGCTCGGTGGATGCGGACTCGCACAAGGGGCTGCCGGTGCTGATGGAGAGCGAGGCCCAGGTGCTCAAGGGCCTCGAGCCGTTCTCCGCGGCGATGAAGGTCGGCCTCGACGGGGTGATGACGGCGCACATCGCGGTGCCGAAGATCACCGGCGACGAGGTCCCCGCGACGCTGAGCAAGGCGATCCTCACCGGGCTGTTGCGCCAGCGGCTGGGGTTCGGCGGGCTGGTGCTCACCGACGAGCTGGAGATGGAGGCGATCGCCGACCGCTACGGGGTGGGGAAGGCCGCGGTGCTGGCGATCAACGCCGGGGCGGACATGGTGCTCATCCCCTGGCGGCCGGAGAAGAAGACCGAGGTCTACGCGGCCCTGCTGGCGGCAGCGCAGAGCGGCGAGCTGCCGGCCGAACGGCTCGACGAAGCGGTGCGGCGGATCTTGAGCCTGAAGCAGAAGCGGGGGATCTTCGAGCCCCCGCCACCGCTCGAGCAGCGGCTGAAGGAGCTCGGCTCGGGCCGCGCGGTGTCGGCGTTGATCGCGGCGGGTGCGGTGACCCTGTTGCGCGCAGGGCCGGGGCAGTTCCCGCTGCCCAAGTCGGCGTCGATCGCGGTGGTGACCGCCGAGCCCTCGCTGGCGAAGGCGATCCTCGCGCGGGTGCCGTCGGCGCAGACGCTGGTGGTGCCGATGTACCCGACGGCGAAGGAGCGCAACCCGCTCAAGGTCCAGGCCCGCAAGCTCGCCGAGGCCGCGGACGTGACGATCGTCGGCGTCGCCAACGGGCTGCAGCTCGATCTGGTGACGATCACCGCGCTCGCCGGCAAGCCGGTGGTGGTGGTGGTGATGGGGGTGCCCTACCTCGGCGCCCAGGTGCCGCAGGCGCAGACGGTGCTGGTGACCTACAGCTTCCGCGAGAGCGCGACCGAGGCCGCCGCCGCGGCGTTGTTCGGCGAGAATGGGACCCCGGGAAAGCTGCCGGTGACGCTGCCGCGGATGCCCTTCGGCTTCGGCCTGGATCCGATCGGAGATCAGGCCGCGGCGAGGGGCACCGCGCGGTAACTGCGAATACAGCTAGCTGGCGACGGCCTTGCGGGCGTTGTTGACGCCGCTGGCCTCGATCAGCCCGTAGTGGCCGTCCTTGCGGCGGTAGACGACGTTCATCTCCGCGGTGGCGACGTTGGTGAACACGAGGAAGTCGTTGTTCATCAGGTCCATCTGCATGATCGCCTCGTCGACGTTCATCTGCTTCACCAGCAGGTCGTTGGTCTTGATCACCCGGCTCGGGGCGTCCTTGGCGTCAGGGACGTTCTCCGGGTTGGGCATCTCGACGACGTCGTGGCGGACCTTCAGGTGCGCGACGAGCTCCTGCCGGTGGTGGACCCGGTCCTTTCCGTGGTGGTGCTTGAGCCGTTCCTTGTAGCGGCGCAGCTGGCGTTCGATCTTGTCCATCGCGAGATCGATCGAGGCGTACATGTCCTCGCTCTTCTCCCGGCCGCGGAGCACGAACGGCCCCGAGGTGATGGTGATGTCCGCGTGGTGCAGGTGCCGCTCGAGGGAGAGGACGACGTGGGCCTCTCCGGCGGTGTCGAGGTACTTATGGGCGCGCTCCACCTTGTCGCGCGCGTAGTTTTTCAGCGAGTCAATCGGTTCGAAGTGCCGGAACGTGATGTTCAGCTGCATTCTGGTCCGCCTTTCGTTGTGCTGCTGGTTTGCTGCCGACGCCTACTCCCACCTCTTACGCTTGCTTGAAGGAAGAATTCCGAGGACCTCGCGGTACTTCGCGACGGTCCGGCGGGCGATCTCGATGCCCTGGGCCTTGAGCAGCTCCACGATCTTTTGATCCGAATACGGGCCCTTTGGGTTCTCTCGCTCGCAGATCAATTTAATGTGATTCTTAACCGCTTCGCTGGCGATGTCTTCCCCGCTGGTGCGGGCGATCGACGAGTTGAAGAAGTACTTCAGCTCGAAGATCCCCTGGGGGGTGTGCACGTACTTGTTGGTGGTAACGCGCGAGACGGTGGACTCGTGCATCCCGATGTCTTCGGCGACGTCGCGCAGGATCAGCGGCTTCAAGAACGCGATCCCCTTGTCGAGGAAGTCGCGCTGAAACTTCACGATCGACTCGGTGACCTTGTGGATCGTGCGCTGCCGCTGGTGAATCGAACGGATCAGCCACATCGCGCTGCGCATCTTTTCCTGAACGAACTCCTTCGTCTGCCCGGGGGCCATCGCGCCGGCCTTGAGCGCGTTGCGGTAGGCACCGCTGATTCGCAGCTTCGACAGGCCGTCGTCGTTGAGCACCACGGTGTACTCGGTGCCCATCTTGTAGATGTAGACGTCGGGGGTGATGTACTGCGCGTCGTCGCCGGAGAAATTGCGGCCGGGCTTCGGGTCGAGCCTGGGCAGCAGCTTCGCCGCCTTCACCACGTCCTCGATCGGGACCTTCAGATCGCGCGCGATCGCGGGCAGGTTCTTCGACTCGAGGAACTTCATGTGCTTCTTGAGGATCGTCCCCAGCAGCGCCGAGCCCGGCTCCTTGAGCGAGCTCGCCTGGATCAGCAGGCATTCCTGCAGGTCGCGCGAGCCACAGCCTTTGGGATCCAGCTGCTGGATCCGCTTGAGCGTCTTCTCGGCGATCGAGTTGGAGACGTCGGCCTCGGTCGCGAGGCGGATCATCGGATCGCCCTCGACGTCGGGGAGCTTGAGGTAGCCGTCGTCGTCGAGGTTGCCGATGATCAGGCTCGCGATCCGCCGCTCGGCGTCGTTGAGCTTGATCACCTGCAGCTGCTCGTAGAGGTGGGCCTGAAGATCCTCTTTGCGGACGAGGTTCGCCTCGAAGCTGGGCAGGTCGTCGGTGGCGACGTTGCCTTTGTTGCTGGCGGTGGTCGGCTCGTTGAACTGGTAGCTGTTGAGGTAGGCGTCCCAGTCGATCTCCGGGGGCGCGTCGCCGTCGGCCTTCACCTCGACGGCGTTGTCGGAGACCTTGGCCTCGAAGTCGGCGGGCTGTTCGGCGTTGGCCGCCTCGAGGGAAGCCTCGCCGGGCTCCTTGTCGCTCATGTCGTCGGCGGCGGTCTCTTCGGGCTGCTCCAGCAGAGGGTTTTGCTCGATCTCTTCGCGGACCTGCTCGAGCAGCTCCATGCGCGACAGCTGCAGCAGCTTGATCGCCTGCTGCAACTGCGGCGTCATCACCAGCTGCTGGCTGAGCTTGAGACTCTGCTTAAGTTCCATTAGTCAAAACCCGTGCCAAACCTACCAAGATCGCTGGCGCATGATCGCAATTACTTTCACGGAACAGTCCAACCATCAAGAAAGCTTGAAGTTTTCTCCCAAATACACGGATCGTGCCCGGGCGGATGCAGCGAGCGCGGTGGGCGTGCCCTCCTCGAGGATTTTCCCCGCGACGATCACGTAGGCGCGATCGCAGATGGCCAGCGTGTCGCGGACGTTGTGATCGGTGATCAGCACCCCGAGCCCGCGGGCCTTGAGCCGGGCGATCTCCTTCTGCAGCTCGGCGACGTTGATCGGATCGACGCCGGCGAAGGGCTCGTCGAAGAGAATGAAGCGGGGAGCCGGCAGCAGGCAGCGGGCGATCTCCGCCCGCCGTCGCTCGCCGCCCGACAAGGTCTCCCCCAGCGCTCCGGCGAGCGCGCTGAGCCCGAACTCGGCGAGCGACGCGTCGGCCCGGGAGGCGCGTTCGATCGGCGAGAGCCCCGGCTGCAGCTCGAGGACCGCCAGCAGGTTCTGCCGCACGGTGAGCTTTCTGAAGATGCTCGGCTCCTGCGGCAGGTAGCCCAGACCCCGGCGCGCGCGCTGGTACATCGGCAGGCCGCCGAGCTCGACGCCGTCGAGCCGCACCGCGCCGCCTTCAGACGGGGTGAGGCCGACGACGAGGTTGAAGCTGGTGGTCTTTCCCGCGCCGTTGGGGCCGAGCAACCCGACGACCTCGCCCGGGCGAACGCAGAAGCCGACCCCGTCGACGACGCGGCGGCCGCGGTAGGCCTTCACCAGACCCTCGGCCTCGAGCAGCCCCGTCACTTCTTGCCTCCCGGGCCGGGCTTCTTCTTCTCCGACTGCATCACGGTGACGGCGTTCTCGACCTCGATCGTGTCCTTGCCAGTGACGAAGGTGACCTTCGAGCCGCGCATCCGGTTCTTTCCCTGCGTCGCCTCGGGGTGGCCGGTGACGACGAGCACCTCGGTGGCGTTGTCGTAGTCAGCCTTCTCGCCCTTCGCCCACTTGTCGCCGTCGGTGGCCTCGACGCCGCCGCGCGCGAGCACCCGGGTGACGACTCCGTTGCCATCGTAGTGCGCGGTCATTTCCGGGGCCTTCATCAGGGTGGGGCCGCGCCGGGCCTTCACGTGCCCGGTCCACACCGCGGTCGACTTGCTGTTCTCGAGGACGAGGCGATCGGCGTCGATCTCGACGGTGGATCCCTTGGCGGTGCTCTCGTTGGGGGCGACGGTCTTCGCCTCCAGCACTTCGACCCGATCGAGCCCGGTGGTGAAGGTGACGATGCGCCCCTTGACGGTGCGGGCGCCGAACTGGCCCGAGGGCTCGCCGCGCATCACCAGGACCCCGGTGCGGTTGTCGTAATCGGCGTTTTGCCCGGTGGCGTGGCGGTCGCCGTCGACGGCGTCGACGTGCCCGACGCCTTCGATCCGCTCGACCTCGCGGCCCGCGCCGTAGAAGACGGTGAGGGTGTCGCAGGTGACGGTGGTGCTGTCGCGGATGGCCTTCGCGTGGCCGCTGTAGATCGCCCGCCCTTCCCTGTTGAGCAGGTCGAGCTTGTCGGCCGACACCTCCAGGGGCCTGGCGAGCAGGCCGGCGTCGGGCGACGCGGCGAGGAGCAAGGCGAGGAGGATCACCCCGGCACCGACCGGCTCATGGGGCTCCGACCCTGGTCTGCACGGTGTCGAAGGTGGCGTGCTGCTCGGCGACGTCGAACCGGAAGCCCTGGGCGGTCAGCTCCCACGGTCGGGTGTCGGCGAGGCCGTGAAATTCGATCGGCGCGGTGCCGCTGGCGACGCCACGGGCCCCGCCGCGGCCCTCGAAGTGGGCGGTGGCGGTGTGGCCGGTGAGCCCGCCGTCGAGCGCCGCGAGCGTGACGCCCCCGCTGACATCGAAGGCCTGGGCGCCGAGGTTCCCCGTCAGCCGGGGTGCGTCGAGGCCCATGCCGTCGAGGAGAAAGTCGAAGTGGACGGTCTGCGCCGTCAGATCGCCGGTGGAGCGCATCAGCTCCAGCCGCGCCGCACGGGCGAACAGCTGGGGATCGCTGTTGCGGTAGACGCGCAAGGTGGCGCCCTCGAGCGCGAGCTCCGGGGTCTGCCGCGGCGGCGCCGCCGACGAGGGGGACCGGGTGCAAGCCGAGACGAGGAGCAGCGCGGCGGCGAGGGGTCGCACGGAGTAGGGCGTTCTTACCCCGGCCCGGGCGCTTTGAGGGGCCGGGGCGCTGCCGCCCTGGGGCCTGAACCCGAGGGCCGCCGGGTCAGGGCTCGTTCATCCACCCGGCGGCGCGGATCATCCCCGTCTTCGCGTCGAGCGAGAACACGCCGTCGAACGAGGCGTCGTCCTGGTTGCTCCAGCCGAGTCGAAACAGCGTGCCGCCGCTGCCCGCGACGGCGGTGACCATCGCCTTGACCTGCGCGGTAAACGCCGGCACGTCGGTGCCCGCTTCGGTGAGGTTGGCGACGACGTCGGCGACCGCGGCCGGCTGGGTGGTGGTTCCGAGCGTGAGCCCGTCGGGCGTGTAGTAGGTCGGCGCCGCCGACTGGTAGTCGGTGCCCGTCGCCTTGAAGAGCAGGTCGTTGAAGAAGTCTTTGTGCGCCTGTGGGTTGGCGATCATCTTCGCCACATCCGAGGGCTTGAGCTTGAACTGCGCGGTGAAGTTCGTGGTCTGGCCGAGCGCCGCGCTGACCTTCGCTTCGAGCGCGGCCGAGGGGGCGAGCTGTTTGTAGGCAACGCCGCCGAGCTTGTCGCCTCCAGCCGCGGTGAAGTTCTTCAGGTTATCGGCGAGGCTGGCCGGCAGCGTCGCCTGCTCGGTCGCGGAGAGGACGCCGTCGTGATTCGCGTCCGCGGCCTTGGCGGCGCGCGCGACGTAGGCCGCTTGATCCGATGCGAACTTCGCGACGGTGACGCTCGTCTTGCCCTTGCCCTGGCGGGCGAAGTCGTCGCGAAGATCCTTAGGGAGCTTCTTCGCGTCGAGCTTGGTCAGCTTGCCGTCTTTGTTGGTGTCGGCGGCGGTCGCTGCCTTGCGGGCGTACGTCGCGGTCGAAGCCACCAGGGTGCTGATCTTCACGTCCATGTTTGATCCCCTCCCACGCGCGCTACACTAGATCCGGCCGGCGCCCGAGGCGAGCCCGAGCGACACTTCAAGGCGGGCAGGGCGCGGGCTTCGAGAGCGCCGCGGAGATGACCGCCGAGCCGTCGATGGTGCAGGTGCTGACGGCGTTGAGGCGGACCCGGCCGACGCCGCCACCACCGCCGCCTCCTCCCGCGCCCCCCGAGCCACCGCCCGCGGCGCCCGCGGCGATCGCCCCAGCGGCGCCAGCAGCGCCGTTGCCCGCATTGGCGGTTCCGCCCGGGCCACCGGCCGCGGGGGTGGCGTTGTTGAGGGAGCCATCGGTGCCGGGGCTGCCATTGCTCTGGCCCGACTCGCGCCCGCCACCGCCGGCGCCACCGTTGGCGACGAGTCTGGCGTTGCCGGTGAGGGTGAGGGTCATCGCCTCGAGGAGAATCGCGCCGCCGGAGCCACCGCCGCCACCGCCGTTGTCGCCGGCGCCCGAGACGCCCGGCCTGCCCCCTGCGCCGCTGGCAGAGATGACCCCGTCGGCGATCAACGTGGATACGGAGGAGATCTGCAGCGCGCCTCCGCCGACGCCCCCGGCTCCGTTGGCCAGCCCTCCGCTGCCGTCGCCGCCACGGCAGCCGCCGTGAAGCGGCACGAGGGTGACCGTGCCGCCGGGCGCAGTCGCCGTCCCGAAGCCGCTGGCGCCGCCTGCGCTGCCCGCGCTGCCGTAAGCGGCCCCGCTGCCGCCGCCGACGTTCGAGGCGTTGACGCCGTTCATCGCTCCGCAGTTGGGCCAGTTCGCGCCCGGCCCCGTCTTCGAGATGCCCGTGGAGCGGACGTCGATCCCTCCGGCGAGCGTGACCGGGCCGAAGACGGCGAGGATCACCGGGCGGTCGCCGGTAAAGACGATGGTGGCGGTCGACCTCAGGTCGAGGCCGCCCATCGCCAACAGCGTCACCGGCCCGCCGTCGGTGGCGAGGTTGATCGGCTTGGGCTGCGCCTGGCCACACCACCCCGAATAGGCCCCGGTGGTGCTGTTGAAGTTGGCGGTGCAATTGGCGAACACGCCCGCGTCCGCGATGCTGGCGTCGGGGATCTGAGCTGGGTCGAAGTTGCTCGGGGCGTAGGTGAAGCGCGAGACGACGCAGCCGCCGTCGCCAGCGCAGGCGCCCCCGGTGCATGCGCTGCCCTGTGGGCTGACGGTGAAGCCGCAGCCGCCGTCGCCCTGGCAGGCGCCGCTCTGGAAGCAGACCGGAATCGTGTTGCAGTTGTAGCCAGTACCGCTGCAGACCCCGTTGCTGTCGCACTGGTCGCCAGCGGTGCAGAGATTCGAGTCGTTGCACGGCGTCGCCGCGGCCGCCGGGGGATAGAAGCAGCCGCCGTCGCTCTGGCAGACCCCGGCGTCCGCGCACGCCGTCGCTGGGAGGCAGTTGCATCCGGCACCGCCGCCCGCGCCGCCGGCACCGGC